>NZ_JBHXRU010000028.1:0-70529 GCF_042716255.1 Streptomyces sp. NPDC058662
GAATTACCCTGCGGGCCGCCACCACGCGTCCGTGTCCGTCCGGCTCACCGGCTCCCGTCCCGGCGCCTCACCGGCCGGGCGTCCCTCCGGGCCCCGGTGCCAGCAGGCTGTGCAGGCAGGCCACCAGGCTTCGGGCCTGGACGTTGAGGTAGTGGCTGTGCCGTAGGAGGGTGCTGAGCTGGTGCAGGGTGAGCCAGCGGAAGTCCCGGTCCTCCGTGAGGCCGGCGTCGCCGTCGGCTTCGACGACGAGGTACCGGTTCAGCGCGTGGTGGAAACGGCCGCCCTCCTCGGACAGCAGGCAGGCGAACCTGACGCGTTCCGGCGGGGCGGACAGCACGGCGTCGACGAAGCGGGGCCGGTCCGTGCCGGGCGGGACGCTCTCGGGGGTGAACTGGACGGTGGGGGAGAGCTCGACCCCGTCCAGGTAGCCGGGCTCCACACTGGCGCGCAGCAGGACGTGGAGCACACCGTCGATCTCCTTGACCAGTACGGCGATCACCCCGGTCCCGTGCGGTTCCAGCATGGGCTGGGACCAGCCGCCGACCTCGCGCGTGCCGGCCGAGACGTTCACCCCGATGACGGAGAAGAAGCGGCCGCTGGTGTGGGAGATCCGCTCCGGCGAGACGTGCCAGTCGCGCAGTTCGTTGAGCGGGACCGGGCGGGTGGTCAGCTCGCCCTGGGCGCGGTGCTCGGTGATCCAGCTCTGGAGCTCGTCGATGCTGTGGACGCCGCCCTCGCCCCCGGCGCACGAGCGGGCCAGGGCATCCCGGAAGCCGTCACCGGTGTCCATGAGGCGGTCGAGGCCGCCCCCCGCCAGGGGAAGGCAGGACAAGGTGGTGCGCGTATCCATGTTGACGATGTCCTCGACCGCCAGCAGCCGGTAGATCTCGCCGAGCGTCAGCCAGCGGAAGTCCTCCTGGACGGCGATGTCCTCGGTGACCTCGATGACGATGTTCCGGTTGCGCTTGCGGAAGAACCACGCGCCCTGTTCCGACTGGAGGACGTCGGCGACGACATGGTGACGGGTCCGTTCCTGGAAGTACTCCAGGTACGGCACCGCGCGCCCCTTGTGCAGCCGCAGGTAGTTGCTGCGGGTGGCCTGCACGGTGGGGGAGAGCTGCAGGTGGTTCCTGTTTCCCGGCTCCACCTTGGCTTGCATGAGGAAGTGCAGCACCCCGTCGAACTCCTTGGCCAGCAGGCCGAGTACGCCGACCTCCGGCTGGTGGATGATCGGCTGCTGCCAGTGGGGCACCGGACCGGAGGGGGAGCGGACGTCCAGCCCGTCGATGGCGAAGAACCCGCCACTGCTGTGCCGCAGCGCCCCCGTGCGGGGGTCGCGGTCCCAGTCCCGCAGGTCGCCGAGGTCCACCCGGTCGACCCGGAGGTCGGACCGTTCGCGGGCGCCGGCGAACCACGAGGCGAACGTGCCCGGTTGACGGACCCTGCCCTCCTGCGCGAGCGCGGATCGCGCGAGCCGGTCCTGGAGCGTGCGCAGAGCGGGCGGAAACGGGAGCGGAGGGGCGATTCGATTCACCAGGGATTCCTTTGCGCCGGAAGGACAGGTCCGTGCTGCGTACTCAGCGGTCTTCCGCGTCCGCGGCGCCGGGAGGGGTGGCCGTACCGGTGTGCCTCGGTCACGCCGGCGGTGGCGGGCCTCCGCCGGCGCGCACGGCCCAGTACAGTGCGGACTGCCAGCAGGAACCTCGAATCCGCCTGAACTCCCCTACTGAAAAACGGGGTTGGCGACCCGTTTCGCGGCGGGCCCCGGGCCGCGGTGCACGCGCCGCTGGGGCCGCACTGGGCGCTGTATGGCGAAATACATGTCGCCCGCATGGAACGTGGAGACGTGTTCGATCGTTCTTCGAGGGTGGGATCCGATGGTTGCCTACATGACGCCCCCCACGCGCAGGTGCTCCGTCGTGCGCGGTCACAGTCATGCGACGGCGGAGCGCGAAGTGACGGGACCGCACCTCTGGTACGGCCGAGGTCGCGGCCCGGAGCGGGCACGACCTCCCGCGGTCGAGCCAGGATCGTGCCGGGCTCAAGCAGGGGCCGGGGCGTCGCCACCGCCCGCCGGGAATTGCCGCCGCGCGGGAACGGCCCATTCACGCGGATGTCCGTCGTGAAGTCCGCGGTGGAATTCGATCCCCTCCGCCGCGCTTTCGGGCGCGCGCCCCGCGGGCTCGCACCGGCTCCCCGTACGGCTGTTTCGGGCCATATTCGCGGGCTCGCGGACCCTCTGACGAGCACTCGCCAACAGGGCTGCCACGTAACGGAGTTGGGGCCGACGAGGGTGGACGCGCCCCGCGGTTCGCGGCCGCGCGCGGGGCGGCGAAGACCGTAGTGGAGGAGGGCCTCTGCCGGAGGCATATGGCCTTGTCTAGTCGTAACAGAAGAGTTAACGTAGTGCAAAATTTCGGGAGAAGTCGCTCCGTGACCTGTGACCCGGCCCGGCGGCGGCTTGATCTCTTGCAAAGACGCAGCATCGTTGAACGGGGGACGTTGACATGGACTTCCGGATGCTTGGCCCATTGGAAATTCTCGATGGTGTACGTAATGTCGTGCCCACCGCACCCAAACCACGCCAGGTGATTGCCCTTCTGCTCATGCGAAGGAATACCCTGGTGCAAACCTCGGAGCTGATCGACGAACTGTGGGAGAGCGACCCTCCCGCGAGCGCGATGACCACGCTGCAGACGTACGTCTACAAGCTCCGGAAAATCCTGTCGGCACGCCATGCGCAGGAAATCCTCTTCACCAGGCCCGGCGGCTACACGCTCGCCGTCCCCGACGAATGCGTCGACCTCCACCGCTTCGAAGCGGAGGCCGACGCGGGCAAGTCGCTGCTGAAGAACGGGGACGCCGCGGGGGCGGCCGAGGCGCTCCGGCGGTCCCTGGCGCTGTGGCGGGGCTCCGCTCTGGTCGACGTCGTACCGGGCGCTCTGCTGTCCTCCTACGTGACGCGCCTGGAGGAGTCCCGCGAGCGCACCCTCGACCTGCGGATCGAGGCCGATCTCAAGCTGGGGCGCCACCAGGAGCTGATCAGCGAGTTGAAGTCGCTCGTGCTCAGTCGCCCGCTCCACGAGAACGTGCACGCCTCCCTGATGATCGCCCTCCACCGCTCCGGACGGCGCCACGAGGCGCTGGAGGTCTACCAGGTACTGCGGCGCAGCATGATCGACAACCTCGGCCTCGAACCGGGCAAGGAGCTCCGCGCGCTCCACCACGCGCTGCTGTCGGAGGCCTCGGTGGGAGCGCCGTACGAGAACCAGCGCCAGCCCGTCGTGATCGAGCACCAGCAGGCGGCCGTCACACTCCCCGAGGCCCGGGACATCGCGGTGCCGTCGCCGAGGACGATGTCCCCGGTGCTCCGCCCCACCGCGTCCCACATGCCCGTACCGGCGCAACTACCCCCGGACATAGCCGACTTCACGGGACGCGAGGCCATCGTCGACCAAGCCGCGACCGTCCTGGCCGGAGGCGGGGAAGGGGCCCGGCCCCCCACCGCCACCGCCGTCGCGGTCATCAGCGGCATGCCGGGGGTGGGGAAGAGCGCGCTCGCCGTCCACATGGCCCGTACCATCCGCTCGTTCTTCCAGGACGGCCAGCTCTACGCGGATCTGCGCGGCTCCCTCGGCACGGGCTCCGACCCGGCGGAGGCGCTCCACGGATTCCTGCGGGCGCTGGGGATCGCCGAGTCCGAGATCCCCGCCGACCTGGACGAGCGCTCCAAGCTGTTCCGGTCCACCACGGTCGGCCGGCGCCTGCTGATCCTGCTGGACGACGTGTCCTCGCTCGCCGACGTGCGCTCACTGCTCCCCGGTGACCCGCAGTGCTCCGTCATCATCACCAGCCGCAGGCGTCTGCACGGCCTCGGCGGTGCCTGGAACATCAACCTCGACACCATGGACACCGCGGAGGGCCGGGAACTGCTCTCGCGCATCATCGGATCCGCCCGGGTCAAGCGCGAGGGACACGCGGCCGACCAGCTGATGGAGACCGTCGGCGGGCTTCCTCTGGCGGTCCGGTGCATCGGAGGGCGGCTCGGCGGCAGTCCGGGGCTCTCGTTATCGTGCCTGGCCCTGCAACTGACCTGCTCCGACAAGCTGCTGGACGAACTCCGGCTGGGCGACCTCGACGTACGGTCCCGGTACGACCTCAGCTACGAGGGGCTCGGCCGGGTGGAGCAGAGCGTCTTCCGGCTGCTGAGCATCCTCCCGCCGGAGCGGTTCACCGTCGAGTCCGTCGTCGAACTCCTCGGCAGCGACAGCCGGAGCGTGGAGCGCCTGCTCCAGCGGTTCGTCGACAGCCACCTGATCAACATCGTCGAGTGGGAGGACGACGGGGCCCACTACGCGTTCCCCGAGCTGACCCGCGTGTACGCACGCGAGAGGCTGCTGGACACCCTCTCGCGCGACGGCCTCCCGCAGGACGGGGGACGGGATCCGCTGGGCGAGTCCGCGCTCTCCGGCGAGGAGGCGGCGGCCGACCGCCCGTCCAGACGTACGCTCCCGACGGCCGTCTGGACGGACCGCCAGCGGTGCTGACCCGGCCGTGCCGAGGCGGTCCCGTCCACGCCGGGCCTCCTAGTAGACGTGCCCCGTGTGGGCCAGAGCCTGCTTGAGCAGCACTCCCTGTCCGCCCGGCATCTCGCTCTGCAGGGCCCGGGAGGCCGCCTCCTGCGGGCTGAACCAGACCAGGTCCAACGCGTCCTGCCGAGGGCGGCAGTCACCGGCCACCGGCACGATGTAGGACAGGGCCACCGCGTGCTGGCGCGGATCGTGGTAGGACGTGATGCCCGCCGTGGGGAAGTACTCGGCGACGGTGAAGGGCTGGAGGGAAGGGGGGACACGCGGCAGGGCCACGGGGCCGAGGTCCTTCTCCAAGTGGCGCAGCAGCGCGTCGCGCACCCGCTCGTGGTGCAGGACGCGGCCGGATACGAGCGTGCGGCTGACCGTCCCGTCGGGACCGATACGCAGCAGCAGGCCGACGCTGGTGACCTCGCCGCTGTCGTCCACGCGTACGGGGACGGCCTCGACGTACAGGATCGGCATGCGCGCCCTGGCCGTCTCCAGCTCGTCCTTGCTCAGCCAGCCGGGGTTGGTCTCGGTCGTGTCAGACATTGATTGATCATACTTTCCGAGGGCGGCCCGGAACAGGATCCGCGACCGGTTCTGATGCGGCGTTTTGTTCGGCCGGGCGCTCCTGCGGGGCGCGGGCCGGGCGGCGCCTCCCCCTGCGTCCCGCCTCGCGCACGGCCGTCGCCGCTGCCCTCCCGGCGAAGTCCCGGGCCCGATCGATCCGGGTCCGGGACATGTCGGTCGCGCGGGATTCGAAGCAAGCACACACCTCCCTGGTGGAGACTACGGGCTCGTCGCCTCCACGCTACGAGCTTCCGGCCGGACGCTCACCCCGCAGCGAACGTGCATCGATCCGCGACCCGTACGCGGCGGCCCCGCCCTCCGGCGGCAGTCTTACCGGGTGCTGAATCGATACCTCCGGCGCCGTGCGCGTGAATCAGCGGGCGGAGGCGTGTCCTTCGACCTCTCGTCACTCTCCGCAGTTAGTTTGGCTCCGACGCCCGGTGCCCGGGGCAGCCGCGGCGTCCTCCGCGTGGATCCGCGCTCGTTCCCCTTCACCCAGCTTCCCTACTCGGGCGCCTCGACGCGCCCAGGAAACGGAATCGCCATGCGGGTCATCGCATACTTCATGCACGAGGGCGAGGAACAGGCCGCGCTGAGCATGCTCGGCAACGCCACCCACACCGACAGCTACATCATCGGGGACATCGCCGAGCGCGACCTTCCCGCGCTCGAAAGCGCCGGACTCACCATCGACAAGCTGGACGACATGCGCGGCGCCGAGACGTCCGCCATGGCCCGGGGGCGGGTGACCGGCACCTCCGCCTTCCCCGAGGGGAACGGCGGCGCGGAAGCCCTTCCCGTCGAGACGGGCGAGCGCGCCTCGTGGATCGTCCAGCTCGCCGAACCGCTGGTCGAGCGCTACCGGGAGGAGATCAACGCCACCGGCGTCGAGCTCCAGCGCGGTGTCCCGGTCAACGCCTACATCGCGGCCGGCACGGAGTCCCAGGCCGACCGGCTCGCCAACCTCGATTTCGTGGTCTCCGTGGACCGCTACGGTCCCGGAGTGGCGGCCCCCGTCCGGCTCCGATCGGGGCGGGCCCCCACCCCGCCCACCGCGGGCGAACCCGCGGCGGCCACCGACGGCCGCATCTGGGACCTGCGGCTGGCGGACACGGCCTCCCGCGCATCGCTCATGGCATGGCTCGCGGACCACGAGGACTCCTCGGGCCTGCGGCTCATCGCCTCCGCCGCCCACCGCGTCCGGCTCCGCATCCCGGAGGGCTCCCCGCTGGAGAGGGAGATCCCCCAACTTCCCGACGTACTCGACATGGTCGAGTACGTCCCGCCGAAACTCTGCAATGACCTCGCCGTCCGGCTGCTGGGCATCGTCCCCGACGGAGCGGGCACCAGCGGCGTGCCCTTCACCGGCAAGGGGCAGATCGTGGCCGTCGCCGACACCGGCCTCGACCGGACACACCCCGACTTCCAGGGCCGCATCACCGACGTCATCGCCCTCGGCCGTCCCGGCGACAGCGACGATCCGAACGGGCACGGCACCCACGTCGCGGGGTCCGTGCTGGGAGACGGCTCGGCCTCCCAGGGCCGCATCCGCGGCGCCGCCCCGGAAGCGAAGCTCTACTTCCAGTCGATCATGGACGCGGCGGGGAACCTCGGCGGTCTGCCCCTCTCCCTCGCCGACCTGTTCGAGCCCGCCTACCAGGCCGGTGCCCGGGTCCACAGCAACAGCTGGGGCGCTGCCACCCAGTCCGCGTACACCATCGATTCCGACGACGTCGACTCGTACGTCCACCAGCGACGCGACATGCTCGTCATCATCGCCGCCGGCAACGAGGGGACCGCGGGCGTTCGCCTGAACTCCCCCGAGGGATTCGTCGACTGGGCGTCGATCGGCTCACCGGCCTCCTGCAAGAACGCCCTCACCGTAGGCGCCGCACGCAGCGACCGCACCAGCGGCGGCTTTTCCCAGGCCACCTACAACAGCATGTGGCCGGGCGACTATCCCGACCCGCCCATCGGCGCCGCACGCGTGTCGGGGGACCCGGAGTCCCTGGCCGCCTTCAGCAGCCGCGGCCCCTGCGACGACTTCCGCGTCAAACCGGACGTCGTGGCCCCCGGCACCGACATCCTGTCCACCCGGTCCTCCCTCGCACCGCCGAGCCACTTCTGGGGCCGGCCGCACGAGAACCCCCAGTACGCCTACATGGGCGGCACCAGCATGGCGACCCCGCTCGTCGCGGGCTGCGCCGCGCTCGTACGCGAGTACTACGTCGAGCAGCGCAGCGCCGAACCCAGCGGAGCCCTCGTCAAGGCCACCCTGATCAACGGCGCCCGCACACTCTCCGGCCCCGACTCGACGGCCGCCGAACCGCATTACCACCAGGGCTTCGGCGCCATCCACATGCCGACCACCCTTCCCCACGACGGGACGGCGGACTTCGCGCTGGACTTCGTCGACACCTGGCAGAAGCCGGCCAAGCAGTTCCGCCGCACCGGGGAGCGCAAGCGCTTCCGCGTGACCGCGGGACCTGCCGCCCCCTTCCGGCTCTGCCTCGCCTACACCGACCTGCCCGGCCGCGGCCTCCAGAACGACATCAGCGTGATCGTGCAGGCTCCCGACGGCACCAAGCACGCCGGAAACGCGGGGCTGCCCAACCGGCTGCTCAGCAGCGACTGCACCAACAACGTCGAGGTCGTCCGCCTCGACTCGCCGCCCGCCGGCGCCTACCTCGTCCAGGTCTTCGCCCGCAACCTGCTCGCCGGGCCGCAGGACTTCGCCCTCGTCGTCACCGGCGACCTGGACGGCCCGATCGCGCAACTGACCGACTGACCGACCGACTCGCCCCCCGGGGCGACGCGACCAGTACGCACCCGCCGGCCCCGGCCAGGACAGCAGCCCCGGCCGGGGCCGGCGGATCGGCGTTGCATTGTGTGTGGGGGGCGCCGGTCTGCCGCAGGTCAGACCAGGACGTTCTTGTAGAAGAGGTTGGAGCGCCGGTCGCCGGCCTCCCCGGAGGTGAAGCCGAGGAAGAGGCGGACCTCTCCGTCGACGGTCCTGTAGACGGCGAGTCCTTCCGGTTCCCGGAACGTCAGGGTCGAGCCGGCCTTGGTGATGAGGGGCCCCTGGGTGATGGTGCCGGTGTTCATATGGACGCTCGTGACCTCGGAGTCGACCACGTCGCCGGTTTCCGGGTACGAGTGGCCGGTCAGCAGGTAGAGGTAGCTGCCGTACGCGGCGTAGCCCTGGAACCTGCGGGTCCCGAGGTCGGGTTGCGCGAAGTTCGCGAGCGGGCCGGCGAAGTTCCCGGCCGCGGCGGCCTGGAGGTCGTAGACGGCGAAGTGCTTGGCGCCGCTGAGGTGGTAGCGGACGATCAGACGGTTGTTCACCGGATCGATGGAGCAGGTGTGTTCCGTGGCCGCCGCCACGGGTGTCAGCTTGGTGAGCGCCGCAGCGGTGTTCGACAACGTCGTACCGTTGGTGAACTTGAACCGCGCCAAGCGCCTGCCGTAGCCGTTGCCGTTGGCCTCGACCTCCGTCCACAGGTACGTCGAGGTGCCTACGGCCTGGGCGCCGAAGGAGACGCCGTGGCCGAAACCGGTCAGGTACATGTGGCCGAGCTGGTTGCCGCTGAGGTCGAGCTGGGTGATGCACAGGTCGCCCGCCGTCTCGGCCGTGCCGTTGCGCCGCTGGGCGACGAACAGCGTCCGGTTGACGGTGTCGAACGCGAAGCTCTGCTGCACGGTGTCGTCACGTAGCGTCTTGCCGCGAAACAGGTCGTACGACGGCCGGCTCAGATCGAAGCGCTTCGAGGTCGGCACCGCTGCCGACGCCGAACCCGCCCCGAGTCCCCACCCCAGCGCGGCCAACCCCAGGCCGCCACTCGCCCGAAACAGGCCGCGACGGCTCAATGATGCCTGGAACAAGGGCCCTCCAAGAAGATGTACAGAGAAGAGAAGATCGGCAACCGCGGCGATGCACGTGCGTGCCGGGCTCCCGTGAACATGCCGGTCCGAGGACCCCCAAGAAGAGGGCCCTCGGAGCCGCATCAGGTCAGGCCTTGACGCCCCAGCTGTTGGAGCACTTCTCCCAGTCGCCCTTCACCACGCACAGTCGCATGGTGTAGCTGTTGCCCTCGGGCAGGTCGCCGGTCTTGGTCACGGTGTAGGGGGAGTCCTGGCCCCGCGTGGAGGCGACGCGCCCGGTGCTCAGGCGTGCCTCGATGCCGTAGCCGTCCGGGAGGGTGTCGGAGGCGGTCAGGGCGTCGCCGGGCAGGCTTCCGTCGGGGTCCTGCCGCCAGGAGGCGTACCCAGCCGTTTCGCCCCAGCTGTTGTTCCGTACGGATATCACCGCGTTGCCGCTAGGAGTGTTGTCGTTGTAGTAGAAGGTGAAGCTGTCCACGGCTGCCGCGGGGCCGGCTGCGGTGAGCACGGCGGTGGATGCCAGGGTGAGGGTTGCGAGGGCGGTGGCGAGCACCGACTGCTTGTTCTTCATGGATGCCTCCGTGACGCCTGTGTGCGCGTCATGTTCGTCTTCTACGGTCCCGCTTGATCATCTGGGTAAACGTTCGTGCCGCTCGGTGCTTGCCGTGGAGCGAGGGACGCCGCCGGGCGTCTGCCTCGATGTGGCGGTCAGGCCTTCACCTGCGTGGCCTGGGAGCACTTCTCCCAGTCGCCCTTCACGACGCACACACGCATGGTGTAGGTGTTGCCTTCGGGGAGGTTCCCGGTCTTGGTCACGGTGTACGGCGAGTCGTGGCCGCGGGTGGAGGCGACCCGCCCGGTGCTCAGGCGCGCCTCGATGCCGTAGCCGTCCCGCAGCTCGTCACGGGCGGTCAGGGCATCCCCGGGGAATCCACCGCTGGGATCTTGCTGCCACGAGACGGACCCTGCCTTGTCGTTCCAGGTGGTGTTGTACACGTTGATGATCACGTGCTGGCCGGGCGGGAGGCCGATGAAGGGGAAATCGAAACTGAAGCCGTCCGCGGCGGAGGCCGGACCGGCTCCGCTCAGTACGACGGTGGACGCCATGACGAGTGTCCCCAAGGCCGTCCCGAAAGCCGACATCTTCTTCTTCACAACGGACTCCGTGTGCTCTCCGTGGCGGAGGCCTGATCGCCTCCACGCCTCATTCTTGATCGTCACCGGAAGCCGACTGAAGCAGCAACTCGCGCCCTCAAGAGGCGAGATGATGCTGCGGAGTCCATGGCCTCGCTGACTTACACAGGACTGACGCGCTTGAGGCGGGGGAATGTTTCACGGTCGCGTGTGTGCGCTGGGTCACACCGTGGAGGCGCAGGGGCGGGCGGGCACACCACCTCGGTCGGATGGCGGAAAGCAGCCGCTCGCCGATGACTCAAATCCGCCTGGCAGGGATGTGCATGTCACCACAGGATGAGGTCTCCGTGAAAAGATCTTGAAGAGAGACGAAGGTTCGATGAAGCGACAGTTCGGCGCCCTCCTCGGGACGCTTGCCCTCGCGGCCACGGCACTCGTAGGCAGTGCCACTCCCGCCGCGGCGGCGGACAATTTCACCTTCCTCGTCGGCCGCTCGGTTCCCGGAGTCACGGCCATCACCGTGTTCAACGAGACCGAGCAAGAGGAAGCAGGCAGCGGCCAGTGGTGGCGGGACCCCGCTCACGGTGCCACTGGCGACACCCTCGCGGTCTATGACGATCTGGCCGACGGTTACGGCCTCGAAGCCCACCTCAGCACTGGGCGCCTCGCGTCCACCCGAGGCCAGAACTCCCCCTCCTATGACATCGTGACGGGCGACTTGCCGGAGGACAGGCAGTACGAGATGTGGGTGTGCGTGGTGAAGGGCACCTGGTCGAAGTGCTCGCCCAAGGTCGCCGTCTGGTCCTGACGACCACCGCCCGGCCCCGCGGTCGCTTCACGAGCAGAGGGGCACCCGCAAGCGGTTCCCACCCGCGCAACCGACGTTCCCCTCACACCACCCGCCCCTTCCCTCGCCGCGCCCCCGGGAGCAGGCGGTGCGCGTCCACCAGGCATGGGTGAGGCGGGGCAGGGCATCCGGTGGCGAAGGGGGTGGGCCGACTGCGCCCTTGCTTCCGCCCGTCGACGTCAAGGGCCTAAGGGGTAGGAACGTGAAGGGCTTCCGCAGTTTCATCCTGCGCGGCAACGTGGTCGATCTGGCCGTGGGCATCGTCATCGGAGCGGCGTTCACCGCCGTCGTCAACGGCTTCGTCGGCGCCTTTCTGACACCGCTCGTGGGCCTCGCCACCGGGGCCACCGGCGACATGAACCGCAAGACCTTCACCGTGGGCGCCACCGAGTTCCCCTACGGTGCCTTCATCAACGCGGCGATCAGCTTCCTGCTCCTCGCCGTCGCCCTGTACTTCCTCGTCGTACTCCCGATCAACAAGCTGCACGAACGCCTCGCCCCCCACCAGGACGTCCAGGCCCCCAAGCGAGACTGCCCCGAGTGCCTCAGCCCCGTCCCCGCCCAGGCCCGTCGCTGCGCCTCCTGCACGGTTCCCCTGCCCGCGGTGCCCGCCCAGGCCGGGGAGACAACCCAGCGCGCCGGATGACCGGCCCCCACTGTCCCTAGGCGACCGCGACCGCGACCGGTACTCCGGGCCGGAGGAAGTACAGACCGGTGATCTGCCCGTCGCCGTTGAAGGCGACGCGGAACTCGCCGGGCTGCCTCGCCATGCGCAGCGGGACAGTGACCACGGTCTGCGCGCCGGTCCGCACCTGCTCGGGCTCGCCGTGCGAGCGGTAGGCCCCGAAAGCCTGCTGGTAGTCCTCCCACGACGTCGCGAGGAACTCCGGCGACGCCTGCTCCCTGAGTTCCTCGTCGAACCGGGCCGAGACCGCGGCGAAGTCGTCGCTCAGCACCTCGTCGAGCGTGTCGAGGGCGAGCCGCTCGTAGTCCGGCAGGGCCGGGACCGCCGGTCGCAGCACGGCGTCGGCGGCGTACGCGTACGCCGCACCCCGGTCCGGGACGGAGGCGGAGGCGCTGCCCGGCAGCACCACCCCGGACACCAGCAGGGCCACCGCCGGCACCACGAGGCCGAGCCGCCGCCGCGCCCCGCCGAACACCGTTTCCCTGCCAGGTGTCGCGACCATGGGATCCCACCTTCTCCACCCCCTCTCATGCTAGTCGCGCCTCCAACGGCCGCATGTCGACCAGTCGTACGACGTCCCCGTGAAGCTCGTCAGCCAAAGAGCGGTGCCCCCGTGGATTCGGCCGCGCCGTTCGGCGGCGGGGTGGCGCTCGCGCCCCGCCGCTGCTTGGCTGGTGGGGCGAACCCCCGCCCCCGACCCGAGGATTCCAGGATGAGCGTCGAGAACGAACCGAGCAGGCGAGCCCAGGAGATGCGCGACAAGGCCCAGGAGCTGGAGCAGGCGGCCCAGCACGCCACCGATCCGGCGGAGCGGCAGCGGCTTACGGAGAAGGCCCTGCGGATCCGCGAGAAGAGCGAGCTGGAGAACGGTCCGGGCAGCGGCACCATGGACCCCATGTAGCCAGGACCTAGGTGAGGCGCACCCCGCCCCGGTCGTTGTACGGCCGGGGCCGTGCCGGTGCGGAACGCTCTCCGGCCAGGGGCGCCGTGCGCGCGCTGCCCGCGGCATCACCCGAAGAGGCTCCACCGGCCGAAACGCGCCATGACCCGCCGGGCGGCCTCCTTGTCCAGCCCCAGCGAGGCCGCCGCCTGCTCGGGGCTGACGTCGTGGCGGGCACTGCGGGCGGCCCAGTACCCGACCCGCTCGGCGGTGACCTCCATCCGGCGGGCAGCGCGTACAGCCGCGACGGGGGAGGTCTTGGCGAGCTTTCCGATCTCCTCCTCCAGCCGCTCCAGCAGCCCGGTCACCACCTCGGGCAGCGGGATGGTCGTGGCCTCGACCTGGGCGGTGTGCCGGTCCCAGTCCCGCTCGCACGCGCCTGCCTCGGCCGCCCCGCCCTCCGCCAGCTTCCCCGTGCCGATCGCCGTCCAGTCCAACCGGTGCCCGGGCCCCGTCCAGCCGCAGGAGCACACCGCGCGCAGCGCCGCCGCCCGCGGCACGTGCGCGAAGCGGCCGTCGTAGACGCACCACTGGGACACCGCCCTGCCGCCCGACCCCGAACCCGCTTCGAGGTACACCGGCCCAGGGACGGCGCCGTCGTCGAGGAGGACACCGACCGCGCCCTCGTGCGAGGCGCCGAACTCCTCCGTGCTCCACGTCTCCCGCTCGCCCACAACACCCCTCCGGCTCCGCGCCCGACCCTGCCGGCGGACCCCCTTCCGGGCCACCGGTTACGACGATGCCGCACCCGGCACGGCCGGATCCCCCGAACGCGCAAACGGGCCGCCGTACGGCGGCCGGCGGCGCGGCGGGAGGCGCTCAGTACCGGGCGGGGGCTGTCGCGGTGCCGGAGGGGCGAGTACTCACGTACGTCGCCCACGGCCGCGGGGGGTGCGCTTTGGGACAGCGGTACATCAGCAGCAGTCCGTCCGCGCTCGCGCCCGGGTGCTAGCTTCGGTCCCGTGGCGGAGCACCAGAACGAGACCAGGGCGGCCTACGACGGGGTCGTCGAGCTGTACGCGTCGATGTTCGCCGACGGGCTGGAGACGCAGCCCTTCGCGCGGAACATGATCGCCACCTTCGCCGAGCTGGTGCGCGGGACGGGAAACACGCGGACCGCCGATGTCGGGTGCGGACCCGGACACCTGACCGCCATGCTGCACGACCTGGGCCTGGACGCCTTCGGGCTGGACCTCTCCCCGGCCATGGTCGCCCACGCCCGGCGGGCCCGTCCGGCGCTGCGGTTCGAGGAGGCGCGCATGGAGGCCCTACCGGTCGAGGACCACGCGCTCGGCGGTGTACTGGCCCACTACTCGATGATCCACACCCCGCCCGCGGAGCTGCCCGCGCTGCTCGCCGAGCAGGCGCGGGTCCTGGCACCGGGAGGCCTCCTCCTGGTCTCGTTCTTCGCGACCGGGGGACCGGAGCCCGTCCGCTTCGACCACAAGGTGACGCCCGCCTACAGCTGGCCGGTGGACCGCATCGCCGACCTGCTGGCCGCAGCCGGGTTCTCCGTCACCGCCCGGCTGCTCCACGACCCCGCCACCGAGCGCGGCTTCCTCGACGCCCACGTACTGGCCCGCCGACCCGGATAACGCGCCCCCGCGCCCCGCCCCGCCCCGCACAAGGCCGCCGACGGCCCCCGGCCCGCACCGAGGCCCGGGAGCCCCCTGCCAGCCCCCTAGAAGAACCCGAGCTTCTTCGGGGAGTACGACACCAGCATGTTCTTCGTCTGCTGGTAGTGCTCCAGCATCATCTTGTGGGTCTCGCGGCCGATCCCCGACTGCTTGTACCCGCCGAACGCCGCGTGCGCCGGGTAGGCGTGGTAGCAGTTCGTCCACACCCGGCCCGCCTGGATCGCACGGCCCGCCCGGTAGGCCGTGTTGATGTCCCGGGTCCAGACGCCCGCGCCCAGGCCGTACGCCGTGTCGTTGGCGATCCGTACGGCGTCGTCGAAGTCCTGGAAGGACGTCACGGAGACCACCGGTCCGAAGATCTCCTCCTGGAAGATCCGCATCCGGTTGTCGCCCTCGAACACGGTCGGCCGGACGTAGAAGCCGCCCGCCAGCTCGCCGTCCAGCTCCTGGCGCTCGCCACCGGTGAGGATCTTCGCGCCCTCCTTCCGGCCGATCTCCACGTACGACAGGACCTTGCGCAGCTGCTCCTCGGAGGCCTGCGCGCCGATCATCGTGTCCGTGTCCAGCGGGTGCCCGGGCACGATCAGCTCCGTGCGCGCCACAGCGGCTTCGAGGAACTCCCCGTACCGGCCGCGCTCGATCAGTGCGCGCGACGGGCTCGTGCACACCTCCCCCTGGTTGAGTGCGAACATCGTGAAGCCCTCCAACGCCTTGTCGCGCAGGTCGTCGTCGGCGGACCAGATGTCGTCGAAGAACAGGTTCGGGCTCTTGCCGCCCAACTCCAGGGTGACCGGCTTCAGGTGCTCCGCCGCGTACTGCATGATCAAGCGCCCGGTCGCGGTCTCCCCGGTGAAGGCGATCTTCGCCACGCGCGGGCTGGAGGCGATCGGCTTGCCGGCCTCCTCGCCGAAGCCGTTCACGATGTTCACCACACCTGGCGGCAGCAGGTCGGCCACCAGGCTCAGCCAGTAGTGCACCGAGGCGGGGGTCTGCTCGGCCGGCTTCAGCACCACGGTGTTCCCGGCCGCCAGCGCCGGGGCCAGCTTCCACACCGCCATCAGGATCGGGAAGTTCCACGGGATGATCTGGCCGACCACGCCCAGCGGCTCGTGGAAGTGGTACGCGACCGTGTCCTCGTCGAGCTGGCTCAGCGCGCCCTCCTGCGCGCGCAGGGCGCCCGCGAAGTAGCGGAACTGGTCGACGGCCAGAGGCATGTCCGCGGCCAGGGTCTCCCGTACCGGCTTGCCGTTCTCCCAGGTCTCCGCGACCGCGAGGGCCTCCAGGTTCTGCTCCATCCGGTCGGCGATGCGCAGCAGGATCTGCGACCGCTCCGCGACGGAGGTCCGCCCCCAGGCGGGCGCTGCCGCGTGGGCCGCGTCCAGCGCCCGCTCCACGTCCTCGGCGGTGCCGCGGGCGACCTCCGTGAAGGTCCGGCCGTTGACGGGGGAGGGGTTCTCGAAGTACCTGCCGCCGGCGGGCTCCACGTACGCGCCGCCGATGAAGTGGCCGTAGCGGGGCGCGTACGACATGAGCGCCCCCTCGGTACCGGGCGCAGCGTAACGGGCCATGGTGTTCCTCCCCTTGCCGGGCGCCGTCCGCCGTCGGACAGCGCTGGCCGCGAGGCTAGGAGCGGGCAGGTTGCGGATACGTTGCACGCCCGCCGCCGAGTTCACGGTCGAGGGCGTGTACGCGGGCCAGCGCGGCCGGACGCCCCTCGGGCGGCAGTGCCGCCGCCAGGGCCCGCCACACCTGCGGATCGTCCGCGCCCCACGGGCTGCACACCCAGTCCGTCAGCAGCCCGGCGTCCGCCCGGGCGATCACCGCCGCGCGCGCCTGGTCCTCGATGCGGCGGCGCAGCCGGACGATGCCGGGCGCGCAGGAGCCGGGCAGCAGGGGACCGGGATAGCCCCGCAGCGCCGCCGAGACCGCTCCGCAGGCCAGCTGCCGGGTCACAGCGGTGAAGTCCGCGGCCAACGGCTCCGCGGTGCGGTAGGGCCGGGAGAGCGGGGCCCGGGGACCCAACAGGGCGCGTAGACGCGACATTTCGGCGCGCAAGGTGACCGGTGACACCGACTCGTCCTCGTACAGGGCGACCGACAGCTCCTCGCCGGACAGGCCCTCGCCGTGGTGGGCGAGCAAGGCCATGATCTCGCTGTGCCGGCGGCCCAGCCGCACCGTACGCCCGCCGGTCATCAGCAAGGCCTCGTCCCGGCCCAGTGCGACGAGGGTGTCGCCGACGGCCGGGGGACCGGGATCGAGCAGGGCCAGCTGGGCCTCGGCGGCCCGGGCCACCGCCCGCACGAAGGCCAGGGAGCGGGGGTGGGCGAGGCCGTCGCCGCCGGTGATGTCCACCGCGCCCAGCAGCGTACGGCTACGGGGGTCCCGTACCGGGGCAGCCGCGCAGGTCCACGGGTGCACCCGGCGGCTGAAGTGCTCCGCGCCGAAGACCTGTACCGGCGCGCCGACGGCGACCGCCGTACCGGGGGCGTTCGTTCCCATGGCCGTCTCGGCCCAGCGCGCGCCGGGGACGAAACCGAGCCGCTCGGCCCGCCGCAGCGTGCCCGGTTCGCCCTCCACCCACAGCAGACTGCCCCGCGCGTCGCACACCGCCAGCAGGTGGGCCCCCTGCGCGGCGAACGCCCCCACCAGATCCCGGAACACCGGCATCACCCGGGCCAGCGCGTGCTCTTCGCGGTACGAGCGCAGCTCCGGCTCCGCCAGCTCCACGCGCGCGGCGCACTCCGGACTCACCCGGGCCCGCTCGCACCTCCGCCAGGACTTCGCGATCACCGCCCGGACCGGTGCCTCGACGCTGCCGTCCCGGGTGAAAGCCGCGTGTGCCCGCCGCAGTTCGCGCGTCCGCCGACCGGGATCGACCCCGCCCGGCAGCGCCGCCGACGCATCCCCCATGCCCGCCTCCCGTGGTGCCGCTCCGTCGCGGCGCCCCCATCGTCGTACCGCCCCCGCACCCCGGCAAGCGGCGTACCGGCCAGGTGACCCGGCCGCCACGCCGCCCGGACGGACGCCACGCGTGCCACTCCGCGCCCACCCCGGCGGACCAGCCCGCAACGAACAGTTGACCCGCCTCGTGGTGGTCATTCACAACGGCCGCCGCTAGGCTTGGCGTTGCTCATCCGAGAGCCACAGAGCACTGGCGACGTGTCCGATGGGGGACAGTGCTCCGAACTCGAAAAGCAATGAGCACGATGAGTCTCTAATCGTCGCAGAGCCTCAGCAGGCCACCGCAAACGGTGGTCGAGCTGAGGCTGCCCGCCGACTGGTCGACCACCTTCGTGAAGGGATCGACTGATGAGGCCCACTTTTCCCGCGCAGGTACTTCTCGCGCTCTTGTCCTTCGTGTCGTCGCTGCTGGTAGCTGTGGTGGCGGCGGTGCTCTCGCATGAGACCGGGGCGCCGGTCGCTGGTGCACTGCTGTACGGCGGCGGCGCGTTCATCTGCTGGATGACGCTGTGCGTCACCGTCCTGACGTCTCTCGGCCTGCTCGGGCATCACGGCCATCCCCGCGAGTAGGGGCCGCACCGCAACCGCGAGAATTGGAACCTCTCGTCATTGGGGGATGTACTTACCGGATGAACATCGAGAACGAGCGTCCGAATCTGGACGGGGTGATAGAAGCCCTTCCCCTGGCGACGGCCCTGGAGTACGGGGAACTCGACGTCGAGACGATCTGTGACGGGTACCGCGAGGAGGGGTACGAGGTCACTCCCTACCTCCTTGCCTTCCTGGAGAGCTACCGGGAGATCACCATCTCCTGGCTGTACCAGGGCAGGTCCGAGACCGAGGTGGAGATCAGCCTCGAAGGGGCCCTGAGCGAGCACATCATCCGCATCAGGTACTACGCGAGGATCGCCGGCAAGGAAGTGCTCCCCGTGGGGCTGGCTTTCGGCGACGCGACCGTTCTCCTGGCGGAGGACGGCGACATCTACCTCGGTGACATCGCGGGCGTCCAGCGGGTGGGTCGCGGGTTTGTCCCGTCGGTGAGCGCGCTCGTCGCAGATGACTGGGACAAGGCGTACCTCATCGAAAGCTGACGGGTCTCCGTCGGCGGAAGCGCTGCCGGAGCCTCCGGCAGCGCTTCCACCGTCCCGGGCGAGGCACCGACGCGGGGCATGGAAACGGGCCGGGTCCGCCCCCGCGTTCCTCGCGCGGGGCGTCGGGCGGTGCCAGATGATCGGGGGGTGGAGTGCTGTTCTGGACCGGGGCTGCTGATCGCCGAGCTGGACAGTGAACGGTGGACGAGGACCGCCATCTGCGTATCATCCGTCGCCTCGCCCGGGTCCCAGCCCACTTCTCCGCACATCTCACCGCGGGCGCGAGGTGCCGATGACCGTGCCGGCTGCACGTACGTTTTCATCCACAAGAGGAGAGACGAGGCTACCGATGTCGCCCCTCACCAGCCTCCGGCCGGTCCGACCGGGTCAGCCTGGCTCGTAGCGCGTCAGCTGTCTGCGCAGGTCGTCACGGCGAGTTCGCCGTCACTTGGCCAGCCGGGCGCTCAACGCCCGTGCCGCACACCCGACGTCGACAGGCCCGAAGGGGGTTCGGGTCAGAAGGCTGCCGGTTGCGGATCGCCTACGCGGGGTGGCGGTTGCGGGCCTGCGTACGGGGAACGGACAGGGGTGACGCGGCGCTACCGTACCGGGCGCAGGGGATGTCCTGTCCGCGCCCCGGCCAGGGTCTCAGGCGGCGAAGGGGTTGGCGTGGCCGGGCAGCTGCTGCCCTGGGCGCAGGAACCTTTGGTGGCCCTGTTCGTCGCGTACGGCGAGGAACCCGGTGGCCGTGAGCCGCTGTGCGATCTTCGCGCGGCGGATTGTGCCCACCCTGAATGCGACGGTGATCATTAGCGCGACCGCTCCGCCGGATGCGGCTGCTTCGACCGGCGACCTGTCGAGAAGCAGGATGAGGGTCAGGGCCACGCAGGCGAGGTAGACCTTCACCTTCTGGCTCCGGTCGGCGATGTACATGGCCATGACGTCGAAGGTGATGAGGTCCCTGATCACGGCTACAGCATCGGCCGCTTCGGGGAGCGGCTTGAGCGAACCACACCTTAGCCCCGGCACATTCCCGCCGTTGCCCGCCTGCGGGTGGGCGGTGATGGTGGCCGCTTCGCGGGCGCGCGCGTCGGGCCGCGGGTCCCGGTGCATCCGGACCTGGACGAGCGAGTTCTTGAACCCGGTCCTGTAGGCCGTGCCGTACGTGTAGCCGTACTGCTCCGCCACGTGTGCCAGGGCGGCCGCCTTCGCCGTGGTGCCTTGGGGGGCGATCTCGACGATCTCCTCCTGACGGGCGATCTGCTGAAGCATCCCTGCTATGTGACGTTCTATGGACATCCTGTTCCCCACCCCCGGGACCCCGCGCCTGGGGCCGACCGGCGCACAGCCTAAGGGCTGTCCCGTAAATGATCTCCGGATCGCCCTGGGCATGGCTGGCCGCCGTGCGGCCTGCTGACCTATCCGGCGAGGGCGAGGTTGTGCATCCGGGCGATGCCGAGCATGGCGTGGTGGACGCCGTCGCCTTTGAGGCGGCAGTCGCGGAGGATCTTCCAGGTCTTCATGCGGGCGAAGACATGCTCGACGCGGGCGCGGACCTGCTTGTGGGCCTTGTTGTGCGCTTGCTTCCACTCAGGCAGGTCTTCACCCTTGCGCCGGCGGTGTGGCATGACGAGTCCGGTGCCCGGGTAGCCGCCGTCGGCGATCGTCATGGTCTTGCCGACGGCGGCCTTGGCGCCGGATTCCTCCCATGCCTTGCAATCGTTGCGGTTCCCGGCGAGCGGCCGGCCAACCATGACGACCAGGCGGGTGTCGGCGTCGATGACGACCTGGTGGTTGGTGGAGTACCGGTAGTTCTTGGACTGCTCGGCGATGGTGTGGTCGCGGGTGGGGACCAGGGTGCCGTCCACGATGAGCACGGTGTCCTTGGCGAACCGCTTGCGGGGCTGGAGCGCGAGCATCGGTCCGAGGTGGTCGATGATCCGGTCCGCTGCCGACTTCGAGACCCCGAACAGCGGGGCGAGCTGTCGCATGGTCAGGTTCGTACGCCAGTACGCCGCAACGAGCAGGGCCCGGTCCTCCAGCGGAAGGCTCCACGGCCTGCCCCTACGGACAGCCTCCGCACCCTCGCGCCGCAGAACCGTCACCAGCTTGCCGAAGGCGCAAGGGCTCAGTCCCGTGAACGGGGTTATCCAGGACGGCTCGGACGCCGTGATCACACCAGCCACAGCAAGATCATTCCACTGTCCGGCTGCCGGCCGGGTCCTGCTCCCAGCATGGAAATCAGGCGACCGGGCCTGGCGCATCGTCCAGGATGACCCCATGAGCCAAGACCTTGTGACGTTCCTCCACGCACGGCTGGACGAGGAGGCCGACCTGGCCCGCCGGTGCGACGGTGACGGCTGTGGGGAGTGGACCGCTGACGGGCACACGGTCGACTTTCGCCAAGGAGAACTCTCCGGCTTCCGTTCCGCGATCGCCCTGCACGTCGCGCTGCACGACCCGGCTCGCGTCCTGCGGGAGGTTGAGGCCAAGCGACGCGTGCTCGCCCGACATGTGCTCAGCCCTGCCACGGGCGACCCTGAACTACCGTGGGACAACCGCGATGACTGCCAGTACGACGGCGAGACCTGGCCATGCGATGACCTGCTCGACCTCGCGTCACCTTACGCCGATCACCCTGACTACCCCCGATGCCCCTGAGGCGGAGATCGTTTACGGGACAGCCCTTAGGGGGTGCGCCGCCGACCGAAAAACGCGCGGTCCCTCCGGGCCACGGACCGGAAGACCGCGCATCCGGCGGGATCACGCCCCTGGGGCAGATGGCAGTCCCTGACGGTGCACTGGACCTGGTGCGTACATTCGGCCTGCCACCGCTCGGCCAAGGCTCCGTTCGGATACCCCATTCCGCCGGCTTCGAGGGCCGAACATGAAGACACGATGGGAATGGAGGCGGCAAGGAGCAGTGTGGCCGCTCTAACCGATCTGCGGATTCTCACTATTTCGGCATCCCATGGCTATAGTTTCGCGGAATGGCCACCCTGAAGACGATCGTCATGGCCTGCCCCTTCCCGTAGCCCATGACACCGCGATGATTGACATTTCTCTTCCAGGAACTTGTCCGATGGAGTCTTGTAACCTGTCGCGTAGTGAGAAAAGGATGAGACCGTCATTCCATCGGTGATGGTGATTCGGGTTTGAACGCCATTTCGACCTCCGCGGAGTATCCCATGCTCGGCGTCGTACGACCCCAAGGCAGCCGTGGCCGGCTTGGCGTCGTGGTGTGTGGCAACTGCCGTGGCATTGTCCTGCGGTTGAATCTTCTGGTCGTCAGAATCATCGCCGCCGAGGGGATTGGAAGTCGACGCACCAAATCTCCGATTTGACTTCTGTGCCCCGCAATGAGGTCGTATTCCAGGCTTCAGTATCCCGAATGCCCTGAGGGCGGCCACGCCGAGAGTGAGGCCATTGCTTTCTCCTCCGTGGACGGTGTCCAGGGTTTGCAGGACCAGCCGGGCTATAGATGTATCCATCCGGACAGAATGCCGCGCGGGCTGCCGTCTGCCTGCAGATGGAGGTCGTACCTCCAAGAACCAACGGATCAGCAGACCCCCCTCGGCTGAGGCAGCCCCGGTGCGGTCCCTTTTCCCGGTGCTCGATCATGTGGGCATGTCTCAGATGAACACCCTCGCCCGGGTGGACGCCGACCTCGCCGCCGGGCGGATACCGATGGCGCGGCAGCGGTTGCGCGGGCTCGTCTCGTCGTTCCCTTCCGACCTGGCGCCGCGCCGCCGGCTTGCCGAGGTCTACCGGCTCTACGGGGACGCTGCGCAGGCGGGACGCTGGATGTACCTGGAGGAGGACCGGAGCGCGGAGGAGACGGCCGCGTTCGAGGCGCGGTACGCGTCTCCCGGGGCGCGGATGAAGGCCCTCGCTTGGCGCGGCCCCGAGTCAGTGGCGGCCACTGCCTTCGCCGAGGAGCAGCTGATCGCACTGCGGGCCGCCTGCGCCGAGCGGTTGGGACGCCCGGTCGACTGGGACGACCCGGATTCCTACGAGGAAGAGGTCCGGTTCTCCGCACCGCCTTCCGAGGGGTGGACGCTCCGGGGGGTCGTGATGGGCGGCGGCTGTTTCGTGGGGGTGGTCGGGCACGTGTGGCTGTGGGTCCTCGGGGTGATGTCCCTCTTCGAGTAGGGAGGAGAGTGGGGCGCGAGCAGGCCGGCAGTCGCGGATGGCGCATCCGTGTCCGTCGCTGCCCCGTCCCCGCCGTCCCCCACCCCGCCCGGTACAGGGGCGGCCGTGACGTGCCGCTGCGGGCCTCGTACGCCGTACCGGATGCGGGAGGACCTGTGTCACCCGTCCGCGACCTCCCCGGGATCCAGCATCGCCAGGGCCGAGGACGAGTCCGGTGCGGAGGGGCCGGCCGGGGTCCAGCGGCCCTCCTCCCGGCGGTACGGCCACCAGCGGCCCTCGCGGCCGAGCCGGAGCTGGCGGTCGCCGTCCGGCGTCGTCCAGCGGGCGCGGATCCGGCGCAGGGTCGGCGCCTCCTCGTCCCCCCGGGCGGCGGCGGCGAGCGCCGCGCGCGCCCGGTCCAGCGTCGGCCGGTCCGGGGTCCAGTCGTCCTCCAGCGCCGCGAGGGCCGGAGCGCCGCCGAACCGCCAGGCGCGCACGGCCAGTTCCAGGGCCGCCCGGCTCCGCCCGCCCGCCGCCGCCAGGCGGGTCCGAACGCGTAGGCCACCACCCTCGGCGGCCAGGCGTACGGCATCGGCGGCGATCGTCGGCGCCGGCTCCGGAACACGGTCGGCGTGACCCGGAGCCAGTGCCTCCGCGAGCAGCCGGTACGCCTGTGTCGCGGCCGCCTGCGCCAGGAACTCCACGGCGTCCACGTCCAGCCCCTCCGGCTCGGACTCCGTATCCAGGGTCGGCGGCTGACCCGGAGCCTCCGGCAGTACCGGCGGCGCGGGCAGCGCCGCCACCGAGTGCCGCAGCCCGTACACCCGCTCCGCGGGCACCTCCTCGCCGGCCGGCTCCCGCGGAGCCCGCGCCCCCGCCGCGTTCCGCTCCTCCAGCTCCTCCACGAGCTCCGACTCGTTCCGGCCGCGCAGCAGGAGCAGGACGAAGGGGTCCTGGTCCAGCAGCCGTGCCACCTGGTAGCAGAGGGCAGCCGTGTGCGGGCAGTGGTCCCACTCGCCGCAGTCGCAGCGCGGGTCCAGGTCCCCGATCCCGGGAAGGAGCTCCACCCCCGCGGCCGCCGCGTCCTCGGCCAGCTCCGGCGGCACCTCGCGGTCCAGCAGCGCGGCGATGTACCCGGACTCCTCGGCCGCGATCCCCAGCAGCCGGTCCCACTGCGCCCGCGTGAACTCCTGCACCAGCACGTCCGTCCGGTGCGCCGTCCCGTCCCGGTCGCGCACCACGGCCGTGAGCCCGCCGGGACGCACCGACACCGCCCCCACCACCCCCGCCCGCGCGTACCGGCGGCCCTGCTTGACCTGCTCCCCGTCGAGCGCGCTGTCCTCCAGGGCGCGCAACCAGGCGTGGCCCCACCAGGTGCGGGCGAAGCCCCGGCCCGGAGCGGGCGGAAGCGCCGCGAACGTCTTCTCGTACGGGTCCCGGCTGTCCATCCGTCACTCCCCGGGGCCGGGTGCGGCGCGGCGCAGCGCCACGAGCTCGGCCAGTTCGCCGTCGGTCAGTTCGGTCAAGGCGCCCTCGCCGCCCGCGAGGACGGCGTCGGCCAGGGCACGCTTGCGAGCGAGGAGTGCGGCGATGCGCTCCTCGACGGTCCCCTCGGTGATGATGCGGTGGACCTGGACGGGCTGGGTCTGGCCGATCCGGTAGGCCCGGTCGGTGGCCTGCTCCTCGACGGCCGGGTTCCACCAGCGGTCGAAGTGGACGACGTGTCCGGCGCGGGTGAGGTTCAGGCCGGTGCCGGCCGCCTTCAAGGACAGCAGGAACACCGGGACCTCGCCCGCCTGGAAGCGGTCCACCAGCTCCTCGCGCCGCGCCACCGGCGTCCCGCCGTGCAGCAGTTGCGAGGGGATCCCGCGCCCGGCGAGGTGCTTCTCCAGGATCCTGGCCATCGCCACGTACTGGGTGAACACGAGGACCGAGCCGCCCTCGGCCAGGACCGTGTCCAGCAGCTCGTCGAGGAGCTCCACCTTCCCGGAGCGGGGTCCGTCACCGGCCGCGCCGTGCGGTACGGTCCGCCCCCGGACGCCGGGCGCCTTGAGGTACTGCGCGGGGTGGTTGCAGATCTGCTTGAGCGAGGTCAGCAGTTTGACCACCAGGCCGCGCCGCTCCATGCCGTCCGCCTCCGCGATCGCGGCGAGGGTCTCGCGCACGACAGCTTCGTACAGGGCGGTCTGCTCCCTGCCGAGGGTCACGACGTGGTCGGTCTCCGTCTTCGGCGGCAGCTCGGGCGCGATCCCCGGATCGGACTTCCTGCGGCGCAGCAGGAAGGGGCGTACCAGCGCGGCCAGCCGGGCGGCGGCCTGCGGGTCGCGGCCGCTCTCGACGGGTTCGGCATAGCGGGCGCGGAAGGTACCGAGGCGGCCGAGGAGACCCGGCGTGGTCCAGTCGAGCACCGCCCACAGGTCCGACAGGTCGTTCTCGACGGGGGTGCCGGTCAGGGCGACGCGGGCCGGGGCGGGGACGGTGCGCAGGGCCTTGGCCGTGGAGGAGCGCGGGTTCTTGACGTGCTGCGCCTCGTCGGCGACGACCATGCCCCATGCGACGGAGGCCAGTTCGGGTGCGTCCACGCGCATCGTCCCGTACGTGGTGAGGACGAAGCCTTCGGTGCCGGTGCCTCCGGTGCCCGCGAGTTCGGCGAGGCTGCGGGCCGGGCCGTGGAAGCGTCGTACGGGCGTCCCGGGCGCGAACCTCTCGATCTCCCGCTGCCAGTTGCCCAGCAGCGAGGCCGGGCACACCACGAGCGTGGGTCCGGCGGTGACGGCCCCGGGCCGGTTGCGGTGCAGGTGGAGTGCGATCAGGGTGACGGTCTTGCCCAGGCCCATGTCGTCGGCGAGGCAGGCTCCGAGACCGAGCGAGGTCATACGGATCAGCCAGCGCAGGCCGCGCAACTGGTAGTCGCGCAGCGTGGCGTGCAGCCCGGGCGGCGCATCGGGGTCGGTGCCGGCGCGGGCGGCTTCGGGGCGCTCCGGGTCGGCCGACAGCAGGGCGCGCAGCTGCTCCAGGGCACCCGTCGCCGCCACGTCCACCCGCCGCCCGTCGATCTCGGCCGAACCGGTCAGTACGGCGGCCAGCACGTCGGCGGCCGGGAGCCGGACCTCCTGGCGGGCGCGGGCCCGGCGGGCCTCGGCCGGGTCGATCAGCACCCACTGGTCGCGCAACCGGACCAGCGGGCGCTTCGACTCGGCGAGGCGGTCGAGCTCGGCGCGGGTGAGACCGTCCTGGTCGCCGAGGGCGTGGCGCCAGCTGAAGGAGAGGAGGGCGCCGGGGGAGAGCAGGCCGGTGGGGAGGCCGTCGGCGTCGGCGGGGCGGACCGGGTCGGCCGGGACCGGGGAGCCCGCCACGGCATGGGCGCGGAGGCTGCGGGCCAGACCGCGCGGCCAGTGCACCTGGACTCCTTCGGCGGCCAGGGCGGCGGAGGCCTTCCCCAGCAGTTCCGTGATCTCCTCGTCGGCGAGCACGACGGCGTCGGGCACGGCCGCGCCCAGCAGCGGACCCAGCGGCGGCCACAGGCCGGCGGCCCGGCGCAGGAGGCGCAGGGCGTCCATACGGGCGCCGGAGGGGAAGGCGGCCGCCGCGGCGCCGGAGCCGGCCCAGACGTCGCGGGCGTCGGCGACCAGGGAGGCGTCGGCGAGGCTGTGCATCTGGAGGACGGCCCGGAAGGCGGGTGCCTCCTCGGCGGGGCGGTCGAGTTCGATCCGCAGGGAGATCCGAACCCCGCGGTCGTGGCCCTCGGCCACCTCGGCGGCCCAGGCGCGCAGATCCGTACGGAGCCGGGGGGCGGGATGGGCGAAGGCCGGTCCGCCGGCGGCGGCGGAGGCGGCGGGGGAGCGGGGCAGGGTGTCGGCGACGGCGTCGAGGAAGGCGCGCAGCAGCGGCTGGGCATCGGGCAGGCGGGGCGGGCCGTCGGCGTTCAGGGGGACGCAGTGGGCTTCCGGCGGCATGGCGGCGGCCAGCGCGCGGATGTCGTCGAGGTCGGCCGCGTCGAGGGGGCCGATACGCCAGGCGTCGTGCCCGGCCGCGCTGAGACCGGGCAGCAGCAGCCCGCGGGCCGCGAACCGCAGGGCCAGCAGGACGCCGGCGCCCCAGAACGCGACGGGGCCGGGGGCGGGTCCGGAGGCGGGTGCGACGTCCCCGGCGGGCGCCGCCGCGGACGCTGCGCCGGGGGAGGCGCTCACGGCGGCGGCCCGGGCGCGCGTGAGCAGGGGCATGGCGTCAGCCAGGGGCAGCACGAGCGCGGGCACCGTGATCCGCCGCAGATCGGCCGTGACGACGGTGAGCTCCTCGACGGTGCCCGCCCCGGGCCTCGATCCTGACTCCGAGCCGGACTCCGCCCCGGACTCCGCCCCGGACACCGTTGCAGGCTCCGGTCGAGGCACCGGTCGGGGCTCCGTCCCGGCCGTGGCCGCAGGCGCGGGTTCGGGATCAGCGCCGTCGGACCGCCAGAAAGCGATCCGACCGGCCCGGGCGGGGTCGGCGGGAAGGAAGACGGCGGAGTGGCGGCTGAGGCCGGAGATCTCGTGCAGCACGCATTCCTCAAAGTTGACTACCGACTGCGGGGCGGCCGAGAGTACCCCACGGGGCGCCCGCGTCGGGCCGGGCCGGGCCGTGACCCAGGTCACTGCGGGGGCCGATCGGGTGCCCGGGAACGAGCGGCCGCGACGGCGCGTTGTAGGGGTGCGTGGTCGAGTGTGTCGACGGCAGAGAGAGGTGTCCGCGGATGTCCACGAGCGGAAAGATCGCGGTTGCCGGAGTCGTGGCAGCCATCGTGCTCTTCTGGACGGTCGGGTTCTGGGCGGGACTGCTGGTCCTGATCGGTGTACCGGCAGCTGCCTACCTCCTGCTCGACTCCTCGCAGCGGCGTCGCGTGCGGGGTGTGTCGAGGAAGCGGATAGGTCGCTGACGGCAGCAAGCGCCCGGGTCGGTGACGGCGGCGACGAGCCGCCGACACGGTCGCGACCCGGCTCGCGCCCGCCCCCGTACCCGTACTCAGGCCGGGCGCACCGCGACACGGTCCAGCGCGGCCAGTAGCGCCGGGAGTTCCGGGTCCCCCTCCCGGGG
This sequence comes from Streptomyces sp. NPDC058662, assembly GCF_042716255.1. NCBI lineage: Bacteria > Bacillati > Actinomycetota > Actinomycetes > Kitasatosporales > Streptomycetaceae > Streptomyces > Streptomyces sp. NPDC058662. The sequence continues at coordinate 27,523 of NZ_JBHXRU010000028.1, forward strand.
GACGGCCAGGACCTCCCCGGGCTCCTCGTCGAGCAGGACGAACGCGGCATCGCCGGTCCGGGCGACCAGCGACCAGCCCGGCCCGTCCGCGCGCAGCGTGCGCGAGCCCTCGGCGGCGAAGGAGGACCGCACCCGGCCCGGCGGGGGTGGCGTCCGGGTGTACTCCAGGGCCTCCGCCAGCGCCCGGGCCAGTCCCGGGTGCGCGGCGGCGGCGGCCCCGCCGTCCGGCGCCTCCCGCTCGCGCCAGTCCGCCCAGGCGCGGGCGATCTGGTCGGCGCCCATCCGCCGCTGCACGGGTCCCCACGCACCGGCGGCCGGCGGCGTCAGCGGCACCCTCCCCGTCCCGTCCGCGCCCTGCTCCGGATCGTGCGGTTCCGGAAGCCCGGAGGCGGCCACGGACAGCTCCAACGGCCAGCCCGCCAGCGAGACCACGATCGTCCGCTCGTCCGGGGAGAGGTCGTAGTCCATCCCGCAGTCCCACGAGGCGATGGCCGCGGCGACGAGCGAGACGTCGTCCACGACCACGGTCCAGCGCGCGCCGTCCTCGTCCTGGCCGAGCACCAGGCCGTAGCCCTCCCCGGCCGGCTCCACGCCCAGCACCGCGCAGGCCTCGGGGAAATCGTCGCCCAGGACGCCCGGGAACTGCGCCGGAGTCAGCAGCACGGCGGTCAGCACGTAAAGCGAGCCGCCACCCTCGTCGTCGGACACCTGGCCTCCTGGTCGCTCACCCGTCGGCGCACCCTAACCAGCTGGTAACCCGCCCGTCGAGGGCCTGCGGGTGACGATTTCCAAGCCCGCTACCTGCACGTAGAGTTGGGCACCCGCCACAGAAAGGGACGCCCGGTGCAGCGTTACGACCGGCTGAGGGAGATCCTCCGGCTCGACCCGGACAAGGATTTCCTCGCCATCTACCGGCTGACCGCCACCTACGAATTTCCCTGGGACTTCACCCGCGCCCTGGAACTCGCCCTGTTCCGCACCTACGCCGTCCCCGCCATCGGCCGCCTGCTCGCCGAGACGGCGGAGTTCACCGAGCGCGCCCAGAAGCGCTACGACGACACCGCACTGCTCCTCGACGCGATCGTGGAGCACGGCTTCGAGAGCGACACCGGCCGCACCGCCATCCGCCGCGTCAACCAGATGCACCGCAGCTACGACATCAGCGACGACGACATGCGCTACGTACTGTGCACGTTCGTCGTCGTCCCCGCGCGCTGGCTCGACGCCTACGGCTGGCGCACGCTGACCCACCACGAGCGGCGGGCCTGCGCGAACTACTACGCCACGCTCGGCCGACACCTGGGCATCCCCGACATCCCGGGCTCCTACGAGGAGTTCGAGGCCACGCTGGACGCCTACGAGACGGCGCACTTCGGCTGGGACGAGGGCGGCCGCGAGGTCGCCGAGTCCACCATCGGCCTGATGGCCTCCTGGTACCCGGCGCCGCTCGCACCCGCCGTGCGCGGGGCGAGCCTCGCCCTTCTCGACGAGCCGCTGCTGGACGCGTTCCGGTTCGAGCGCCCGAGGCCCGCTGTCCGGCGGCTGGTCCGGGGCGCGCTCCGGCTGCGGGGGCGCGCGGTCCGGCTGCTGCCGCCGCGCAGGACCCCGCACTACGGCCGGCAGAACCCGGAGATCAAGGGCCACCGGCACGGTTACGACGTGGGGGAGCTCGGCACGTTCCCGGTGCCGGGCGCGGGCGGGTGCCCCGTACCCCGTCCGCGGCGGCCCGCCGGAGCCGAGGCCCAGCCTCCGGCGTGACGCCCCTCAGGCGCGGACCGCCAGGGCCAGGAAGCGGGCGTCCTCGTCGGTGTACGAGGTCATGTCCCAGCCCGCGCCGGACAGCAGGGGGCCCAGATTGTGCTCGGCCCGCAGGTCGTCCGCGGTCAGCGCGCGGCCGTGGCGCGCGGCCAGCGCGGCGCGCCCGATCGGGTGGAAGAGCGCGAGGCGGCCCCCCGGGCGCACCACCCGGGCCAACTCGCGCAGGTTCGCCGCCGGGTCGGGCAGGTGGGCGATGAGCCCGGCCGCGAACACGGCGTCCAGCGCTGCGTCGCGCAGCGGCAGCCGGGTCACGTCCGCGAGCAGCAGGACGCCCGCGACGGCCCGCCCGCCCCGCCGGGCGGCGTCCAGCATCTGCGGAGTGAGGTCCACCCCGAGCACGGTGCCCGAGGGTCCGACGGCGGCCCGGAGCGCGGTCAGGGCGCGGCCCGTCCCGCAGCCCGCGTCGAGCACGCGGTCCCCCGGCCGGAGCCCGAAGTCGGTCACCGCGGTGGTGAAGGCGGGCTCGTCCGCCGGGAACTTGCTGTCCCAGTCCGCGGCGCGCGCCCCGAAGAACTCCTGCACGTGTGTGTGGTCTTCGCTCATGTGCCCATGATCCCTCACGTCCTTGCCTCTGCGTTCTGTGTGCAAGGTGGTACGCGGCGTGATCGAAGACGAACGTAGCTCTGTCATATTCCAGCACTTACAGCTGCTTTCGAAATGCCTCCCTTGTTCGCGCCCTCACCCGGACTAGCGTCCCGTGGCCATGGGACACCTGGACCACGCCGCCTATGGCTGGCTGACACCCGCGCTGTCATACGTGATGGCATCGATAGGCGCCGCCCTCGGGCTGCGCTGCACCGTCCGCGCGCTCGCCGCGACCGGATCCTCCCGCCGCAACTGGCTCCTCACCGCGGCCTCCGCCATCGGTACCGGCATCTGGACGATGCACTTCGTCGCGATGCTCGGCTTCCACGTCACCGGCACCGAGATCCACTACAACGTGCCGCTCACCATCCTCAGCCTGCTCGTCGCCGTGCTGGTCGTGGGCGCCGGGGTCTTCACCGTCGGCTACGGCAAGGACCGCGGCCGCTCCCTCGTCCTGGGCGGCCTCACCACCGGCCTCGGCGTCGCGAGCATGCACTACCTCGGCATGGCGGCGCTGCGCCTGCACGGCGAGGTCTCCTACGACCCGCTGATGGTCGCACTCTCCATCGCGATCGCCGTGGTCGCGGCCACCGCCGCCCTGTGGGCCGCGCTCAACATCAAGTCCCCGGTGGCCGTGGCCGTCGCCTCCCTCGTCATGGGCGCCGCCGTCAGCAGCATGCACTACACGGGGATGATGGCCGTCGGCGTCAGCGTCGCCCCCTCGAACGCGACCCTGCCCGGAGCCACGGCCATGCAGTTCATCTTCCCGCTCGCCGTCGGGCTCGGCTCCTACCTGTTCATCACCGCCGCTTTCGTCGCGCTATCCCCGACCGCCCACGAGCGCGCCGCCTCCGCCTCCGCCCGGCACCTGGGGGAGCACACCGCGCCCGTCCACTGACCGGCTCGCGCGGCGGAGCCGCCCACCGCGCCCCCGCCCCGCCCCACCTGTACGTACGTACCGCCCATGAACGAGGAGCCCATGCGCACACCCCGCAGACAACCGGAAGCAGCGGCGCCGCAGCTGCCCGCGGCGCGCGGCCGCCGGGCGCACGCCGGGGCGCCGGCCGAGGAGCCGCCGGGGCACGAGCCCCCGGGTGCGCCGGCCGGCGCCGCGCCCGCCGCCCTCGCCGCCCCCGCAGCGCGGCGCCGGCCGCTGCGGCCCGGAACCGTCCGGGCGAAGATCGTCTCGCTGCTGATGGTCCCGGTGGTCTCACTCCTCGCGCTGTGGGCCTTCGCCACGGTCAGTACCGCCCAGGACATCGCGCGCCTGAGCCGGGTCCAGCGCGTCGACGCCGAGATACGCACCCCCGTCGCCGCCGCCGTGGTCGAACTCCAGGCGGAACGGCGGGTCGCCGTCCGCGCGCTGGCCGGCCCGGCCGCCGCCCGGAGCGCCGAACTGGAGCAGCAGGCCCACCGCACCGACGCCGCCGTCCAGCGGCTCCGCCTCGGCGACCGGCACACCGTGGCCGACTCCGGGGACCACCGCGCGCACGTGGTCGTCCGCCTGAGTGCCTTCGTCGCCGCCGCCGAGGCCCTGGGAGCGGCCCGCGAGGACATCGGCGAGCGCCGCGCGACCCCCGAGGCCGCCTACGCGGTCTACACCCGTGTCGTCGACCAGGCCCTCGCCGTCAACGGGGCCCTGACCGGGGGCCAGGACGCCGAATTCGCCACCGCCTCCCGGGTCCTGCTCGAATTCGCCAGGGCCGGGGAGCTGCTCTCCCGCGAGGACGCGCTGCTCGCCCTGCCCGGCCCGCGCAGCGCCGAAACGCTTCGCCTGCTGACCGGCGCGGTCGAGACCCGCCGCGCACTCACCGACTCCGCCGCGCGCGACCTCCCCACCGCACAGCACGGCGCCTGGCAGTCCGTCACCAAGAGCGCCGCCTACGCCGAACTCACCGGGGCCGAGGACCGGGCGCTGTCCGCCGGGACCACCCGGGAGGCGCAGGGAGCCCCCGTGGGCTGGGAAGCGGCCCACGCCGCTGTCAGCGCCTCGATGCGGGAGATCGACGCGGCCGCGCACGCGGCCGTCACCGACGGGGCCGACCCCTTCGCCGAGGGTGCGCTCACCGCGGCGGGAGCCGCCGTCCTGCTCGGCCTGGCGGCTGTCGCGGCCTCCCTCGTCATCTCCGTCCGCATCGGCCGGGTCCTCGTCGTGGAACTGGTCTCCCTGCGCAACAGCGCCCTGGAGATCGCCCACCGCAAGCTCCCGCACGCCATGGACCGGCTGCGCGCGGGACAGGACATCGACGTCGTCGCCGAAACGCCGCCCGGACCGGCCCCGGACGACGAGATCGCCCAGGTCGGCGAGGCCCTCGCCACCGTCCATCGCGCCGCGCTGAGCGCGGCCGTCGAGCGGGCGGAGCTGGCCAGCGGGGTCTCGGGGGTCTTCGTCAACCTCGCCCGCCGCAGCCAGGTCCTCGTGCACAAGCAACTCACCCTGCTCGACTCGATGGAACGCCGCGCCGACGACCCCAACGAGCTCGGCGACCTCTTCCGCCTCGACCACCTCACCACCCGCATGCGCCGGCACGCCGAGAGCCTGATCATCCTGTCGGGCGCCGCCCCCGGCCGGGCCTGGCGGATGCCGATCCCGCTGACGAACGTCGTCCGGGCCGCCGTCTCGGAGATCGAGGACTACCCGCGCGTCGAGGTCCGCCAGCTCGCCGAGGCCGCCGTCGTCGGGGGCGCCGTCGCCGACCTGACGCACCTGCTCGCCGAACTCATCGAGAACGCGACCCAGTTCTCCCCGCCGCACACCAAGGTCCGCGTCAGCGGTGAACCCGTCGGCGCCGGCTACGTCCTGGAGGTCGAGGACCGGGGGCTGGGCATGGGGCGCGACTCCCTCAACGACGCCAACCGCCGCATCGAGCAGTCCGAGGCGCTCGACCTCTTCGACAGCGACCGGCTCGGACTCTTCGTGGTCAGCCGCCTCTCGGCACGGCACGGCGTGAAGGTGCACCTGCGCACCTCCCCCTACGGCGGCACGACCGCCGTGGTACTGCTGCCCAACTCGCTGCTCCAGGGCGCGATCACGGCCGGCACCCCGGCCCCCGCCGCCGTCCCGCACCCGGGCGCGGCCGCGGCCGCCGCCTCGCACCCCGGCGCCGCAGCCGCACCCGACGCGTCCGCCCTCCCCGCCTCCGCCGCGGCGCAGACCCGGGCGCGCCCGCGGGCCTTCGCCGACACGGAGCCGCCGCCCGCCATGACCGTCGTACGCCAGGACGCGCACCCCGCGGCGGTACGGGAGGAGGCGCGCGGCATCCCGGCCCAGGAGCGCGGCGGCCCGCCGCGCGAGCCCGGGACCGCGCCGGTCGCCGCCCTGCGCCCGCGCGGCCCCGCCGGCGCGCCGATCCGTACGCAGCCGGCGTCCACGGGCGCGTCCCCCGTCTCGTCGGCCGCCGCTCCGCCGCTCCTCGCCTCGGCGCCGCCGGCGGCCCCCGCCGCATCGGTGACCGAACTGCCGCGCCGGACGCGTCAGGCCAGCCTCGTCCCGCAGCTGCGGGAGGCCCCCGCCCCGGAGGCCCCGGCCGCGGACCGGTCCGCCGAGGATCCGCCGGGCCGCAGCCCGGAGCAGGCCCGGGACCGGATGGCGGCCTACCGGGCCGGCTGGGCACGCGGCACCGAGGAGAACTCCCCCCACGCAGGCAGCGAAGGAGAACTGTGATGATCGAACACCAGAGAGCAGGCCTCGACGGCGGACGCAGGTCCGGCGAACTGGACTGGCTGCTGGACGAGATGGTGGTCCGCGTCCGCGAGGTCCGGCACGCCGTCGTGCTGTCCAACGACGGCCTGGCCGTCGGCTCGTCCAGCGCCCTGAGCCGGGAGGACGCCGAGCACCTGGCCGCCGTGGCCTCCGGCTTCCACAGCCTCGCCAAGGGCGCGGGGCGCCACTTCCACGCCGGGGGCGTGCGCCAGACGATGGTGGAGATGGACGAGGGGTTCCTCTTCGTCGCCGCCGCCGGGGACGGCTCCTGCCTGGCCGTCCTCAGCGCTGCCAGCGCCGACATCGGGCTGATCGCGTACGAGATGGCCCGGCTGGTCAAACGGGTCGGGGAGCACCTGTACACACCGCCCAGGTTCGCGGCGCGGCCGCCGGCCGCCGGCTGAGGGCGGCCCGGTACGTGAACGGCCATTGGTACGACGCCGACGCCGGGCCGCTGGTCCGCCCGTACGCCATGACCGGCGGACGGACGAAGCCCGGTCCGCACGGGGTGCGCTTCGACCTGATCGCCCTCGTCGTCGTGGACCCGGAGGGTACGGACGAGGCGAGGGAGTCGCTGCTCGGCCCCGAGCACCGGGCCCTGCTCGGGCTCTGCCGGTCCGAGACCCAGTCGGTCGCGGAGCTCGCCGCCGACGCCGACCTGCCCGTAGGAGTGGTTCGGGTGCTCCTGGGCGACCTGCTGGAGGGCGGGCACGTCAAGGTGAGCAGGCCGGTACCGCCCGCGCAGCTGCCGGACGAGCGGATTCTGCGCGAAGTCATCGAGGGATTGCGAGCGCTGTGATGGGACAACACGACAACGGACCCGCTGTCGGCGGGCCCCCGGCGTCCGCGCCGGACGGCGCCTGCGAAGACGACACCGAACTGGCCGCGCTCGCCCTGAAGATCCTCGTGGCGGGGGGCTTCGGGGTCGGCAAGACCACGCTGGTGGGCGCGGTCAGCGAGATCCGGCCCCTGCGGACGGAGGAGGTGCTGAGCGAGGCGGGCGAACTCGTCGACGACACGGGCGGCGTGGACCAGAAGACGACCACGACCGTGGCCATGGACTTCGGCCGGATCACCATCCGGTCCGGGCTCTCCCTGTACCTGTTCGGGACACCGGGGCAGGACCGCTTCTGGTTCCTGTGGGACGAGCTCTCCCAGGGCGCGCTCGGCGCGGTGGTGCTGGCGGACACGCGGCGGCTGGAGGACTGCTTTCCCGCGGTCGACTACTTCGAGCACCGGCGGATCCCCTTCGTGGTGGCCGTCAACTGCTTCTCCGACGCGCGGCGGTACGGGGCCCACGACGTGTCCCGGGCGCTGGACCTGGACCAGGGGACGCCGGTGGTGCTGTGCGACGCGCGGGACAAGGACTCGGGGAAGGAAGTGCTGATCCGGCTGGTCGAGTACGCCGGGCGGGTGCACACCGCCCGGCTGCTGGACTCGGTGGGGCCGCAGCCCGGCTCCGGGTGAACGGCCCGCTGCGGTGTCCCGCGCCGCCCGGCCCGCGCACCGGCCGCGTGAGCACGGGTGGGCGGCGCGGTCAGTCCGCAACGCCGGCGGTGGCGACCACTTTGTCGATCGGCACCCGGACGAGGAGTTCGCCCGGGACGGCGTTGCGGCGCCCGAAGGCCTCGGCGCGTTCCTCGCCCATGTAGCGGGCGCCGATGGTGGTGGCCCAGGCGAGGAGGGCGTCCGCGCCGTCGGCGTACTCGGTGATCTCGGCGCGGCCCTGGAGCACCACGTAGGAGAACGGGGGCCGGTCGTCGTCCACACAGAGCGCGACGCGGCCGTCCCGGGCCAGGTTCCGTCCCTTGACGGTGTCCTTGCCCGTGGTGAACACGAAGGAGTCGCCGTCGAGTACGAACCAGACGGGAGCGATGTGCGGGGCGCCGTCCTCGCGGACGGTGGACAGTTTTCCGGTGCGGGTGGAGCGGGAGACGAACTCCCGCCATTCCTCTTGCGTCATCTTCTTCGCCATGAGGACATCCTCCTTGCCGGAAAGGCACTGGTGGGGAAGGCTTGCGGCACGACTGTGCGGGTGGGGCGGGGCCATGTCGGCCGCGGCTACGGGGAGGGGCTCGAAATGGCACTGGACAAGCAGCTGGACTGGTTGCTGGACGACCTGACCCGCAGGGTCCAGCAGGTGCGGCACGCGGTGGTGCTGTCCAACGACGGGCTGGTGACGGGTGCCAGCGCGGGGCTCGCGCGGGAGGACGCCGAGCACCTGGCTGCCGTGGCGGCCGGGCTGCAGAGCCTGGCGAAGGGGTCGGGACGGCACTTCCGGGCGGGGGAGGTCCGCCAGACGATGGTCGAGTTCGACGAGGGGGTGCTCTTCGTCATGGCGGCGGGCGCGGGCAGTTGTCTGTGCGTGCTGAGCGCCGCCGAGGCCGACATCGGCCAGGTCGCCTACGAGATGACGCTGCTGGTCAACCGGGTGGGCGAGCACCTCGGCGTGGCGGAGCGGCGCATCACGGGCGGCTGATCGGGGCGCGGAGGCGCGGTCCGGGCCGAGTTGTCCACAGGCCTCGCGGGATGTCGTGACATCGAGTTACGGTCTTCACACAGAGTAATCGCTGCTGGTGGAGAGAGCGTGATGAGGAAGCTGGATACCGTCCTGCGGGACGAGACGACGGAACTCGCGGGCGCGGGCGAGCGCGCGGAGACGCGCCTGAACGGGGTGCGCGCCGCGGCGGAGTTGGGCCTGACCCGGAGCGAGTTCGCTCGGGCCGTGCAGTTGGGGATCGTGCGCGCCGGGCCACCGGCGCCGGGTGGCGGCGCGCGCTACACCCGGGCCGAGCTCGAACGGGTCCGGTCCGCCGAGGAGCGGCGGGACGGGCCGGTCAGGGACAGTCCGGTCGGGGACAGTTCGACCGGGGACGAGTCGACCGGGGACGAGCCGACCGGTGACGGCTCCGCCGCCGGGGCCGGGTCGGGTGGGGAGCGGCCGGCGGCTGAACTGCGCGCGAGGGTCGAGGCGGTGGCCGGAGCGCAGGCCGCGGCCGACGTGCTGGGCATCGGCCCCAGCCGGTTCACCCGGTTGGCGCGCTGCGGGCGCGTCAGCCCCGTCGGCTACCGCGTCAACCGGTACCGGGCCGTGGTGTGGCTCTATCTCGCCTCGGAGCTGCGGGAGTTCGCCGCACGCGAGCCGGCCGCCCTGCGCGGCGCGGCGCCGCCGCAGGATCGGGAGCTGATGGCGGCCGGGGCGGACCTGCGCCCGAGGCGGTGGCGCGGACGGCATGTCGGGCTGCTGCTGAGACGGACCGCCGATCCGTGGGAGCGCGCCGCGGTCCTGGCCTGCGTACTGCCCGGGGAGGAGCTGGTGCAGGCCGTGCCCGATCCGGCGGAGCGGGTCGTGCTGGCCGCCCTGGCCCCACCCCCGCCGTACGGGCACCCCCAGGTCCCGGAGGCTGCGGCCGTGGCGCGGCGGCTGCTCACGGCGGAGGCCCCGGAGGAGGTCCACTGGTACCGCACCAGCCTGGACTTCGCCCTGCGCGGCGCGCGCGGTCAGGCGAAGTCGACGGGGGAGAGGGGGCCGACGTAGACCCAGGCTCCGTCCTCGCGGGAGAAGGAGCTGTGCTCGTGCAGGGAGCCGGTGCGCCGGCCCTCCCGGTAGTGCGCCCGGAACTCCACCGAGCCCTCCGTCTCGAACATCCCGCCGCGTTCGGTGGCCAGGACCTCCAGCCGCTCCCAGTGCTGCCCGGGGTCGAGGTCGAGGTGGGACGGGCGGGTCGAGGAGTGCCACGAGCGCATCAGGTACGCGGTGTCGCCGACGGCGAAGGCGCTGAACCGGGAGCGCATCAGCTGCTCGGCGGTGGGGACCTGCCGCGTACCGGAGTGGAAGCGGCCGCAGCACTCGGCGTAGACGGCGGGCAGCCCGCAGGGGCAGGGCAGGGCGGGGGTGGACATGGGCGTACTCAGGCCTTCGCGGAGGGGTCGGACTGTCCGGCGGGGCGGGGCGGCCGCGCGGGGTAGGGACGGAAGAGGCCTTCCTGGACCACGGAGACCAGAAGCCTGCCCTCCAGGTCGTAGATGCGGCCACGGGCCAGGCCCCGGCCGCCGTGCGCGATGGGCGACTCCTGGTCGTACAGGAACCACTCGTCGGCCCGGAACGGCCGGTGGAACCACATGGCGTGGTCCAGGCTCGCCATGTCGAATCCGCGCATCCCCCACAGGGGTTCCACCGGGATGCGCACGGCGTCGAGGAGGGTCATGTCACTGGCGTAGGTGAGGGCGCAGGTGTGCACCAGCGGGTCGTCGCCCAGGGGGCCGACCGCGCGCATCCACACCGCGCTGCGGGGATCGGCGTCCTTGAGCTCCTCGGGAGCCCAGCGGAGCCGGTCCACGTAGCGGATGTCGAAGGGCTGGCGGCGCGCCATCCGCTCCAGCGCCTCGGGCAGCGCGCCCAGGTGCTCGCGGATCTCGTCCGCGACCTTCGGGAGCGTGTCCGGGTGCGGGAAGTCGAGGCGGGGAGGCAGCTGGTGCTCGATGCCGCCCTCCTCCGGATGATGGAAGGAGGCGGTGAGATTGAAGATCGTCTTGCCCTGTTGGACCGCGGTGACCCGGCGCGTGGTGAAGGACCGCCCGTCGCGCACCCGCTCCACCTGGTACACGATCGGCACCCCGGGGATGCCGGGGCGCAGGAAGTACGCGTGCAGCGAGTGGACGGGGCGGTCGCTCTCGGTGGTGCGGCCCGCCGCCACCAGCGCCTGGCCGGCCACCTGCCCGCCGAAGACGCGCTGGAGGGACTCCTGCGGGCTGGCGCCGCGGAAGATGTTGACCTCGATCTGCTCCAGGTCGAGCAGGTCGACCAGTCTCTCGGCGGGGTTCGTCATCAGGGGTTCTCCAAGGTGGGGGCCGGACGGGACCGGCGGGAAGCGGGAGCCGGCGGGGTACGGGCGTCGGTCAGGGGGCGCCGAGTTCGCCGACGGAGGTGACCCGGACGACAGCCCGGCCCTCCTCGTCGGAAGCCGCGAGGTCGACCTCGGCGCTGATGCCCCAGCCGTGGTCCCCGTTGGGGTCCGCGAAGGTCTGGCGGACCCGCCACAGGCCGTGCGCCTGGTCCTCCTCGATGCGGAGCAGCTTCGGGCCGCGCGCGTCGGGGCCGGTGCCGAGGTCGTCGTACTCGTCCCAGTACCCGTCCATGGCCTCGCCCCAGGCGTCGGCGTCCCAGCCGGACTCGGCGTCCAGTTCGCCCAGGACGTTCACGTGGTCCAGGGCGGCCAGCTCCACCCGGCGGAACATGGCGTTGCGGACCAGGACCCGGAAGGCGCGCGCGTTGGCGGTGACCGGCTTGACCTGGTCGGCCTTCTCCTGCGCCTGCTCCGCCGTCTCCACCTCCGGGTTCGCCAGCTGCTCCCACTCGTCCAGGAGGCTGGAGTCGACCTGGCGGACCAGCTCGCCCAGCCATTCGATGAGGTCCTGGAGGTCCTCGGACTTGAGGTCGTCGGGGATGGTGTGGTCCAGCGCCTTGAACGCGCTCGCGAGGTAGCGCAGCACGATGCCCTCGGTGCGGGCCAGCTCGTAGAACGAGGTGAACTCGGTGAAGGTCATCGCGCGTTCGTACATGTCGCGGATGATCGACTTCGGGGAGACCGGGTGGTCCCGAACCCAGGGGTGGCTCTTGGCGTACACCTCGTAGGCGTGCAGGAGCAGCTCTTCGAGCGGCTTGGGGTAGGTGACGTCCTGGAGCCGCTCCATCCGCTCCTCGTACTCGATCCCGTCGGCCTTCATCGCGCCGACCGCGATGCCCCGCTCCTTGTTCTGCTGGGCGGCCAGGATCTGGCGCGGGTCGTCCAGGGTGGACTCGACGACGGACACCATGTCGAGTGCGTAGGAGGGGGACTCCGGGTCCAGCAGGTCGAAGGAGGCCAGGGCGAAGGTGGAGAGCGGCTGGTTGAGCGCGAAGTCCTGCTGGAGGTCGACGGTGAGCCGGATGGTGCGGCCCTCCGCGTCGGGCGTGTCCAGCTTCTCGACGACCCCGCCGTCGAGGAGCGAGCGGTAGATCGCGATGGCCCTGCGGATGTGCCGCAGCTGGGCCTTGCGCGGCTCGTGGTTGTCCTCCAGCAGGTGGCGCATCGCCTTGAAGGCGTCCCCCGGCCGGGCGATCACCGACAGCAGCATGATGTTGGTGACCTTGAAGCGCGAGGTCAGCGCTTCGGGGTCGGCGCCGATGAGCTTCTCGAAGGTGGTGTCCGACCAGGCAACAAAGCCCTCGGGAGCCTTCTTGCGCACCACCTTGCGGCGCTTCTTCGGGTCGTCTCCCGCCTTGGCGAGGGCCTTCTCGTTCTCGATCACGTGCTCGGGAGCCTGCGCCACCACGTACCCCGCCGTGTCGAAGCCCGCCCGCCCGGCGCGGCCGGCGATCTGGTGGAACTCGCGGGCGCGCAGCGTGCGGACCCGGCTGCCGTCGTACTTGGTCAGCGCGGTGAACAGCACCGTGCGGATGGGCACGTTGACGCCGACGCCGAGGGTGTCCGTTCCGCAGATCACCTTGAGCAGGCCGGCTTGGGCGAGCTTCTCGACCAGGCGCCGGTACTTGGGCAGCATGCCGGCGTGATGCACGCCGATGCCGTGCCGGACGTAACGGGAGAGGTTCTGCCCGAACTTGGTGGTGAAGCGGAAATTGCCGATGAGCTCGGCGATCCTGTCCTTCTCCTCGCGGGTGCACATGTTGATGCTCATGAGGGACTGCGCCCGCTCGACCGCCTGGGCCTGCGTGAAGTGCACGATGTACACCGGGGCCTGGCGGGTCTCCAGCAGCTCGGTGATGGTGTCGGTGATCGGTGTGGTCACGTAGTCGTACGACAGCGGGACGGGCCGGGTCGCGGAGCGGACCACCGAGGTGGGGCGGCCGGTGCGCCGGGTCAGGTCCTCCTCGAACCGCTTCATGTCGCCGAGGGTCGCGGACATCAGGACGAACTGCGCCTGCGGGAGCTCCAGCAGGGGGATCTGCCACGCCCAGCCCCGGTCCGGCTCGGCATAGAAGTGGAACTCGTCCATCACGACCTGGCCGATGTCGGCGTGCTTGCCGTCGCGCAGGGCGATGGAGGCCAGCACCTCGGCGGTGCAGCAGATGACGGGCGCGTCGGCGTTCACGGAGGCGTCGCCGGTCAGCATGCCGACGTTCTCGGTGCCGAAGAGCTTGCACAGGTCGAAGAACTTCTCCGAGACCAGCGCCTTGATGGGGGCCGTGTAGAAGGTGACCTTGTCCTGGGCCAGGGCCGTGAAGTGCGCGCCGGCCGCGACGAGGCTCTTGCCCGAGCCGGTCGGCGTGGAGAGGATCACGTTCGCCCCGGAGACGACCTCGATCAGCGCCTCCTCCTGAGCCGGGTACAGGGTGATGCCCTGATCCTCCGCCCACGAGGAGAAAGCCTCGAAGAGGGCGTCGGGGTCGGCGTTCGGCGGGAGCTGATCAATGAGGGTCACACCCCCCATCTTGCCTGGCTTCCCCCCGGATGAGGGAACCGGCGGACGGAACGAAGATCACCGACGGTACGCTGTGCCGTCGACGCGGCCCGAACGAAACCCTCAACGGGGCCCGACCAGCACACCACCGGGGCGGGGAACGACCATGATGGGTCCGGCACACTCACTGTCGGGAGCGGCCGCCTGGCTGGGAGTGGGAGCGGCCACCGCTGCCGCCGGACACCCCATGCCGTGGCCGGTTCTCGTCGTCGGCGCGCTGATCTGCGCCGGAGCCGCGCTGGCGCCCGATCTCGACCACAAGTCGGCCACGATCTCCCGCGCCTTCGGTCCGCTGTCCCGGGGCGTGTGCGAGGTGGTCGACAAGGTCTCCTACGCCGTGTACAAGGCCACCCGCTCACCGCGCGACGCCCGCCGGACCGGCGGCCACCGCACCCTGACGCACACCTGGCTGTGGGCGGTCCTGACCGGCGTCGGCGCGTCCGCGCTCGCCGTCAGCACCGACCGGTGGGGCGTGCTCGCCCTGCTCTTCGTCCACCTGGTGCTCGCCGTCGAGGGCCTGCTGTGGCGGGCCGCCCGGATGTCCAGCGACGTCCTCGTCTGGCTGCTCGGCGCCACCAGCGCGTGGATCCTGGCGGGGGTGCTGGACCAGCCCGGCAACGGCGCCGGGTGGCTGTTCACCGGCCCGGGCCAGGAGTACCTGTGGCTGGGCCTGCCGATCGTGCTCGGGGCCCTGGTCCACGACATCGGCGACGCGCTGACCGTGTCCGGCTGCCCGGTGCTGTGGCCGATCCCGATCGCCGGCAAGCGCTGGTATCCGATCGGCCCGCCGCGGATCATGCGCTTCCGCGCCGGCAGCTGGGTGGAGCTCAAGGTCCTCATGCCGGTGTTCCTGCTGCTCGGCGGAGTCGGCGGCGCCTCGGCCCTCGGCTTCATCTGAGGGCTGCCCCCTGCGCCTCCGTCCCCGGCAGACGCAGGGGCCGCCGGGGGCCCCGGGCCCCGGGAACCCCCGGCCGCCGGGAACCACGGCCCCCCGGAACCACGGCCCCGGGAACCTCCGGCCGCCGGGAACGAACGGCCCCCTGGATACACGGGCCGCCGGGGCCTCAGGCCGCCCGCCCCGCGGGGCGGGCGGGACCCGAGGTCCCGGGACCGCCTGTGAGGGGTCCGCGGTCACCCGTGCCAGGACCGCCAGAGCGCCGCGTACGCCCCGTCCGCCGCGACCAGTTCGTCGTGCGAGCCGAGCTCACTGATCCGGCCGCCCTCCACCACCGCGATCACGTCCGCGTCGTGCGCGGTGTGCAGCCGGTGCGCGATCGCGATGACGGTGCGGCCGTCCAGCACCCGCGCCAGCGACCGCTCCAAGTGCCGTGCCGCCCGCGGGTCCAGCAGCGACGTGGCCTCGTCCAGCACGAGCGTGTGCGGGTCCGCCAACACCAGCCGGGCCAGCGCGATCTGCTGCGCCTGGGCCGGGGTCAGCACCGTGGCGCCGGAGCCGACCTCGGTGTCCAGACCGGCCGGGAGGGCGCGGGCCCAGCCGTCCGCATCCACCGCGCCCAGCGCTGCCCACAGTTCGCCGTCCCCGGCGCCCGTCCGCGCGAGGCGCAGGTTGTCCCGCAGCGAACCCACGAACACGTGGTGCTCCTGGTTCACGAGTGCCACGTGCTCGCGCACCCGTTCCGCCGGCATCCGCGACAGCCGCGCCCCGCCCAGGGTGACCTCCCCGGTCCGGGGTGCGTAGATCCCCGCGAGGAGCCGTCCCAGCGTGGACTTGCCGGCGCCCGAGGGGCCCACCAGAGCCATCCGGGTGCCCGGCGGCACGGCCATCGACACCTGGTGCAGGACGTCGACGCCCTCCCGGTAGCCGAACCGGACCTCGTCCGCCCGGACGTCGCGGCCCTCGGGGGAGACCTTCGGGTCGCCCTCGTCCGGCTCGATCTCCCGCACGCCCACCAGCCGGGCCAGCGACACCTGCGCCACCTGCAACTCGTCGTACCAGCGCAGGACCAGCCCGATCGGGTCGACCATCATCTGCGCCAGCAGCGCGCCCGTGGTCAGCTGTCCGACCGACATCCAGCCCCGCAGCACGCAGTAGCCGCCGATCAGCAGCACGGAGCCGAGGATCGTCACGTACGTGACGTTGATGACGGGGAAGAGGACCGTCCGCAGGAACAGCGTGTACCGCTCCCACGCCGTCCACTGCTTGATCTTCCGCTCCGACAGTGCGATCCGGTCCGCGCCGAGGCGGTACGCCTCGACGGTGCGGCCCGCGTCCACGGTCTCCGTGAGGACCGCCGACACCGCCGCGTACCCGGCCGACTCCGAGCGGTACGCCGACGGCGCCCGCCGGAAGTACCAGCGACAGCCGACCACGAGCACCGGCAGCGCGACCAGCGCGGCCAGGGCCAGCGGCGGCGCGGTCACCGCGAGCGCCCCGAAGAGCAGCGACACCCACACCGCCCCGATGGCGAGCTGCGGCACGGCCTCGCGCATCGCGTTGGCCAGCCGGTCGATGTCGGTGGTGATGCGCGACAGCAGGTCACCGGTGCCGGCCCGTTCCAGCACGCCGGGCGGCAGCCCCACCGACCGGACCAGGAAGTCCTCGCGCAGGTCGGCCAGCATCTCCTCGCCGAGCACCGCTCCGCGCAACCGGACCATCCGCACGAACAGCGTCTGGACGACGAGGGCTGCCGCGAACAGCAGGGCCACCCGCTCCAGGTGCAGTTCCCGCGCGCCGGCCGCCAGGTCGTCCACGACCCGCCCCAGCAGGTACGGACCGACCATGGAGGCGATCACCGCGACCGCGTTGACGCCCACCAGCGCCGAGAAGGCCCGCCGGTGCCGCCGGAACAGGCCGCGCACATAACCCCGCACGGTCGCCGACGTGCCCACGGGCAGGGTCGCGGCCGTTTCGGGTGCCGCCGGATCGTAGTCCGGCGGTGCCACGCCGATCATGCGGATTCCTCGATCTCTGTGAGTGCTTCTTCCAGCTCGGTCAGTTCCCGCCGCGTGTGCGGCCGGCCGCCGCCCCCGCCCGCGTCGGGCTCCCGTGTGACCACGGCCCGGTAGCGCGGTTCGCGGCGCAGCAGCTCCCGGTGCGTACCGACGGCCGCCACCGTGTCCTCCTGCACGAGTACGACCCGGTCGGCCCGGTCCAGGAGCAGCGGCGAGGATGTCAGGACCACCGTCGTGCGCCCGGCGCGCAGCGTCGCAACCCCGTCGGCGATGCGGGCCTCGGTGTGCGAGTCCACCGCCGAGGTCGGCTCGTCGAGCACCAGGACCTCCGGATCGGTCACCAGCGACCGCGCCAGAGCGAGTCGCTGGCGCTGCCCGCCGGACAGGGAGCGGCCCCGCTCGGTGATCCGCGCGTCCATCGGGTCGTCGGTCCCGTCCGGCGCCGACTGCAGCAGGGCGTCCAGGACGTCCGAGCACTGGGCGGCCGCCAGCGCGGCCCCGGTCCCGACGGCCCCGGACGCCGGTACGTCGAGGAGTTCGCGCAGGGTGCCGGACAGCAGCACGGGATCCGTGTCCTGGACGAGGACCAGGGTGCGCGCGGTGTCCAGTTCGAGCTCGTCCAGCGCGACCCCGCCCAGCAGGACGGACGGCCCGTCCGCCGCCCCGTCGCCCATGGCGTGCCCGCCCAGGCGTTCCGCGAGCCGGCCCGCCAGGTCCGGGTCCCCGCACACCACGGCGGTGAGCCGGCCGGCCGGGGCCAGCAGCCCGGTCCGCGGGTCGTACAGGTCTCCGCCCGGGGCCGGGGCTTCGGCGGCCCCGGCGGTCACGGGGCGCTCGGCGGCGTCCGTACGGGTCAGGGAGAGCACCCGGGCGGCCCGTGTGGCGGAGGGGCGGGAGAAGGAGTACGCCATCGCGATCTCCTCCACGCTGCGGAGCGGGTACATCATCAGGGAGACCGCGCTGAAGACGGCGACGAGCTCACCGACCGCGAGCCGCCCGTCGAGCACGAGCGAGGAGCCGTACCAGACCACCGTGATGAGCAGCAGGCCCGGCAGCAGTACCTGGATCGCGGAGATCAGGGCCCACATGCGGGCGCTGCGCACAGCGGCCTCCCGGACGGCCTGGGAGGCCTCGCGGTAACGGCCGAGGAACAGCTCCTCGCCGCCGATGCCGCGCAGGACGCGCAGGCCGGCGACCGTGTCCGAGGCCAGCTCGGTGGCCTTGCCCGCCTTCTCGCGCTGCGCGTCCGCGCGCTGGGTGGCGCGCGGCAGCAGCGGCAGGGCGGCCAGGGCCAGCACCGGTACGCCGATGGCGACGACGGTGCCCAGGGCCGGCGCGTACAGGACCAGGGCGACGCAGATCAGCACGATGGTGACGGCTGCGGCGAGGAAGCGGGACACGGCCTCGACGAACCAGCCGATCTTCTCCACGTCGCCGGTGGACACGGCGACGACCTCGCCGGCCGCGACCCGTCGGCTGAGGGCGGAGCCCAGTTCGGCGGTCCTGCGGGCGAGCAGCTGCTGCACCCGGGCGGCGGCGGTGATCCAGTTGGTGACGGCCGTCCGGTGGAGCATGGCGTCGCCCAGTGAGATGGCGACGCCGAGCAGCACGATCAGCGCGCCGACGTACAGCAGTCGGTCGCCGTCGCGGCCCACGACCGCCTCGATGCCGAACCCGACCGCGAAGGGCAGGCCGGCGACACCGCAGTGGTGCAGGAGTCCCCAGCACAGGCTCTTGGCCTGTCCGCCGAGCTGACCGCGCCCCAACCACCACAGGAAACGGGGGCCGGACCGAGCGTCGGGTACCCCGGGGTCCGGATACGGAAGATCGCTGATCTGCATGACGCCCCAGACTGGTTCGAGTGGTCCAAACCGTGCAAGGTTCGCCTTCCGGGCCGGTGTCGGCAATCGATTTTCCGCCCCGGGCGGCGCGGGGCGGTACGGCTGCCGGTCGGACCGGACGGCGTCGTCCCTGCTCGCGGGGGGCGCTCGTACGGCGCTCACGGCCGGGTGGCGCGCTCCAGTTCGAGCAGGACCGACCGGTAGCTCCGCCCCGTCGCCCGGTCCATGCCGACCTCGCACATCCGGTTCGCCGACACGTGGACGTCGAAGGCGCGCGCGGTCACCTCGGCCGCCTCCCGCTCCGTGGCGGAGGCGGTCAGTTCGGGGTGCAGCAGGCCCCGGTCGCCCGCGAAGGCGCAGCACCCCGTGTCGGCGGGGACCACCACCTCCTCGGCGCAGGCCTCGGCGACCGCCCGCAGCTGGTCCTCGTCGCCGAGGTGTCGCGTCGAGCAGGTCGGGTGGAGCACCGCCGACCCCACCCGGCGCCGGACGTCGAGGTGCGGCAGCAGCTCCAGCGCGGCCCACACCACGGAGTCGACGACCCGGAGCCGGGCGTGCAGCACCCGGTTCTCGGCGGTCAGGTACGGGACCACCTCGCGGGCGATCCCCAGGGTGCAGGAGGAGGCGTCGACGACCAGGGGCAGCCGGCCGCCCGCGGTCCAGCCCCAGGCGGCCTCGACGATCCGGTTGGCCATCACCCGGTTCCCGGCGTCGTACCCCTTGGAGTGCCAGATCGTGGCGCAGCAGGTGCCGGTCACGTCGCGGGGGATCCACACCGGTCTCCCCGCCCGCTCCGACACGGCCACCACCGCCTCGGGCAGTGAGGGCCCGCGGTCGCCGTGCGCGTTGCCGAAGACGCGGTTGACGCAGGCCGGGTAGTACACGGCCGTCGCGTCCGAGCGCCGGGTGGCCGGCACCTCGCGGGCGGCGGCGCCGGGGAGCGGCGGCAGCCACCGCGGGACGAGGTCCGGGCGGACGGCCTTGCGGGCGGCGCCGGTGACCGCCTCCAGTAGTCGGTCCCCGACCCGGCCGCTGATCCTGTCGGCGGCGGCCGCGGTCCATCGGGCAGCGCCCTCGACAGCGCGGAACCGCCGGGCCGCCGCCGCGGCCGCCCGCTCCTCGCGCGGGCTGTGGCGCAGGTGGCGCAAGTCCCTCATCAGCGCGCCGGTGTCGATGCCCACGGGGCACGCGAGCTTGCAGGTGGAGTCGCCCGCGCAGGTGTCCACCGCGTCGTAGCCGTAGGCGTCGAGCAGCCCGTCCAGCACGGGGGAGCCGGGCTTCTGGCGCAGCATCTCGCGGCGCAGCACGATCCGTTGGCGCGGGGTGGTCGTCAGGTCCCCGCTGGGGCAGGTGGGCTCGCAGAAGCCGCACTCGATGCACGGGTCGGCCGCCGCCTCGACGCCCGGGATCGTCTTCAGGCCGCGCAGGTGTGCTTGGGGGTCCCGGTCGAGGAGGACGCGTGGGGCGAGCACCCCGTGCGGATCGACGGTCCGCTTGGTGCGCCACATCAGCTCGGTGGCCCGGGGGCCCCATTCGAGCTCCAGGAAGGGGGCCATGTTGCGGCCGGTGGAGTGCTCCGCCTTCAAGGAGCCGTCGAAGCGCTCCACGGTCAGCCGGCAGAAGGCGTCCATGAAGGCCGCGTAACGATCGACGTCGCGGGGGTCGGCGGCGTCGAAGGCCAGCAGGAAGTGCAGGTTGCCGTGGGCCGCGTGGCCGGCGACCGCGGTGTCGAAGCCGTGCTCCGCCTGGAGTGCGAGGAGCGCCTCGCAGGCCTCGGCCAGCCGGGAGGGCGGTACGGCGAAGTCCTCGGTGACGAGGGTGGTGCCGCGGGGGCGGGCTCCGCCCACGGCGCTGACGAAGGCCTTGCGCGCCTTCCAGTAGCCGCTGATGGTCCCGGGGTCCCGGGTGAACGTGTTGGTGACCGAGGCCACCGGAGCCACCAGGTCGAGTCCGGCCAGCAGCTCCGAGGCGCGGCGCTCGCAGGCCTCGGCGCCGGCGGCGTCCGGAGCCCGGAACTCCACCAGGAGGACGGTCGTCGGGCGCGGGAGGTCCGCCCAGTCGGCGGGGACGCCCGCGACGCTGACCGAGGCGCGCAGGGTGTTGCCGTCCATGAGCTCGACGGCGAGGGCGCCCGCCTCGTTGAAGAGGGGCACAGCGGCCGCGGCGGCGGGCAGGGAGGGGAAGAACAGCAGGGCGGAGCACACGTCGCGGTCCAGCGGGAGGGTGTCGAAGACGACCTCGGAGATGAATCCGAGCGTGCCCTCCGAGCCGACCGCGAGGCCGCGCAGGATCTCCACGGGCGTGGCCCCGTCGAGGTAGGCGTCGAGCCGGTAGCCGGTGGTGTTCTTGATCTCGTACTTGGCGCGGATCCGGGCGACGAGCGCCGGATCGGCCTCGATCTCCCGCTTGATCTCCATCAGGCCGCGGCACATCGCCGGTTCGGCGCGCGCCAGTTCCTCGTCGGCGAGCGGGTCGGCGGTGTCCACAACGGTGCCGCCGGGCAGCACGAGGGTGAGCGAGGAGAGGGTGCGGTACGAGTTCCTGGTGGTGCCGGCCGTCATCCCGGACGCGTTGTTGGCGACGACGCCGCCGAGCGTGCAGGCGATGGCGCTGGCTGGGTCGGGTCCCAGCACCCGGCCGTGGCGGGCGAGGGCCGCGTTGGCCCGCAGCACGGTGGTGCCGGGCAGGATACGGGCCCGCAGCCCCGCGTCCAGCACTTCCACCCCGGACCAGTGGCGGCGTACGTCGACCAGGATGTCCTCGCCCTGGGCCTGGCCGTTGAGCGAGGTGCCCGCGGCGCGGAAGACGACGTCGCGCCGGCGGCCGCGGGCGTAGGAGAGGACGGCGGAGACGTCGTCGATGTCCTCGGCGATCACGACGACCTGGGGCACGAAGCGGTACGGGGACGCGTCCGAGGCGTAGCGGACCAGGTCGGAGATCTTCCAGAGGACCTTCTCGGCGCCGAGCAGCTCGGCCAGTTCGGTGCGCAGCGGCAGCGGCGTGCCGGTGGCCATCCGCTCCGGGACCCGGTCCGGGGCGGGGCCGGCGGTGCCGCGCGGGCGCAGGCTCCCGGGCTTCGGTTCGAGCAGCGGCATGTACGACCCCTCGCCTCTTCGCGGCCCCGCGCGGGGCTCCTACCGGCAGTCCCGCTCCGCGGGGGCGTCCGACAGCGCGCCGAGGAGACCGCCGAGGACCGCGCGCTGGTCGGCGGTCAGTGGAGCCAGGATCTCCTCCGCCGCGTCGGTCCGCGCGTTGCGCAGGCGGCGCAGCGTGGCGCGGCCGGTGTCGGTGAGCTCGATCCGTATGACGCGGCGGTTCGCCGGATCGGGTACGCGGCGCACCCGGTCGGCGGCCTCCAGCCCGTCCACGAGCGTGGTCACGGCGCGGGGCACCACTTCGAGCCGGGCGGCGAGATCCGCCATTCGGGGCGGCTCCCCGTCCTCGTAGTGCGAGACCAGACGCAGCAGCCGGGACTGGGCCGGGGTGATGCCGAGGGGCTCCAGATGGCGCTTCTGGATGCGGTGAAGCCGTCGGGTCAGCCGCAGCAGCTGCTCGGCGAGAACGCCGTCTGTGGTGTCGCTCTCGGAAGGTGTCCTCATACTGGGAACAGTATCAGGACCAGATTCATTGTGAGTATAGGTAACAGTGAGCTACGCTCATACGAGTCTCGTCAGAAGGAGGCCCATGCGCCCCGAGGAACCGAAGTGGATCCCATCGAAAGAAGCCCTCGACCCCAGCCGTCCCGCCCCCGCGGACCAACCGCGCGAAGTGCGCCGTATCGTGGCCCTCTTCCGGCCCTACCGGGGCCGGCTCGCGATCGTCGGCCTGCTGGTGGCCGCCTCCTCGCTGGTCGGCGTCGCCTCGCCGTTCCTGCTCAAGGAGATACTCGACGTCGCGATACCGCAGGGCCGCACCGGGCTGCTCAGCCTGCTCGCCCTCGGCATGATCCTCACCGCCGTGGTCACCAGCGTCTTCGGTGTGATCCAGACGCTGATCTCCACCACGGTCGGCCAGCGCGTCATGCACGACCTGCGCACGGCGGTCTACACCCAGCTCCAGCGCATGCCGCTGGCGTTCTTCACGCGGACCCGCACCGGCGAGGTCCAGTCGCGCATCGCCAACGACATCGGCGGCATGCAGGCGACCGTCACCTCCACGGCCACCTCGCTCGTCTCCAACGCGACGGCCGTCATCGCCTCCGTCGTCGCCATGCTCGCGCTCGACTGGCGGTTGACCGTCGTGTCGCTGCTCCTGCTCCCGGTGTTCGTGTGGATCAGCCGCCGGGTCGGCCGCGAGCGCAAGCGCATCACCACGCAGCGGCAGAAGCAGATGGCCGCCATGGCGGCCACCGTCACCGAGTCGCTCTCGGTGAGCGGCATCCTGCTGGGCCGCACCATGGGCCGGTCGGACTCGCTCACCTCCTCCTTCGCCGCGGAGTCGGAGAAGCTCGTCGATCTGGAAGTGCGCTCCAGCATGGCGGGGCGCTGGCGGATGTCCACGATCGGCATCGTCATGGCCGCCATGCCCGCCCTGATCTACTGGGCCGCCGGCATCGCCCTGCAGTCCGGAGCGCCCTCGCTGTCCGTGGGCACCCTCGTCGCGTTCGTGACCCTCCAGCAGGGCCTGTTCCGCCCCGCCGTCAGCCTGTTGTCGACCGGTGTGCAGATGCAGACCTCGCTCGCCCTGTTCGCCCGGATCTTCGAGTACCTCGACCTGCCGGTGGACATCACCGAGCGCGAGGGCGCGGTGCGGCTGGAGCGGGCCGCGGGCGAGGTCCGCCTGGAGGGCGTGGACTTCACGTACGACGCCAAGAGCGGCCCGACCCTGACGGGGATAGACATCACGGTCCCGGCCGGCGGCTCCCTGGCCGTGGTCGGACCGACCGGCTCCGGGAAGAGCACCCTCAGCTACCTCGTGCCCCGGCTCTACGACGTGACCGGCGGGCGGGTCACCCTCGACGGCGTGGACGTGCGCGACCTGGACTTCGACTCGCTGGCCCGCTCCATCGGCGTGGTGTCCCAGGAGACCTACCTCTTCCACGCCTCGGTCGCCGACAACCTGCGCTTCGCCAAACCGGACGCCACCGACGAGGAGATGGTCGAGGCGGCCCGCGCCGCGCAGATCCACGACCACATCGCCTCCCTGCCCGACGGGTACGACACCCTGGTCGGCGAGCGGGGGTACCGCTTCTCCGGCGGCGAGAAGCAGCGCCTGGCCATCGCGCGGACCATCCTGCGGGACCCGCCCGTGCTGATCCTGGACGAGGCCACCAGCGCGCTGGACACCCGTACCGAGCACGCCGTGCAGCAGGCGATCGACAACCTCACCGAGGGCCGCACCACGATCACCATCGCGCACCGCCTGTCCACCGTCCGCGACGCGGACCAGATCGTTGTCCTGGACGCGGGCCGGATAGCCGAGCGCGGCACCCATGAGGAGCTGCTGGGGACCGACGGCCGATACGCGGCCCTGGTCCGCCGCGACCGTGACGCCGCGCTGCCGCCGGAGACCGCCCAGGCCTCCAACCCGACCGACCCCACCGACCTGACCGGCCGAGGCGGCCGGCTGGCTCCGGTGAATGTGTGATCGTATGACCGGCACGCGTGCCGGATGCCCTGGATGTCGCTTTCTGCGGGTTAGCTTTCCCGTATGCGTCATGAGCATCCGCCGCCGCACAACCGCTCCCGGCTGACGCGCCGGGGCCGCCTGGCGCTCTTCCTCGGCACGCTGGCCGCGATCGGGGTTGTCGTCCTGGTCCCACTGCTGCGCGGCGGCGAGGCCCCGGAGAAGCCGCGCCGGCTCCTCATCCCCGAGGGCTGGCGGGCCCCGCAGGTGTACGCCGCGGTCGACAAGGAGCTCGCGCTCCCGGCCGGTTCCACGAAGGCGGCGGTCGCCACCGCGGGCCTGGCCCTCCCCGAGGAGGCGAAGGGCAATCCGGAGGGGTACCTCTTCCCGGCGACATACCCGGTGACCTCGACCTCCACCCCGGCCACGCTCCTCGCGCACATGGTGCGGACGGCGAACGAGAAGCTCGCCACCCGGGCCGTCGCCGACGGCGGCCGGGCACACGGGATGACCGCGTACCAGACGGCCACCCTGGCCAGCATCATCGAGGCGGAGGCCGACAACCGCGCCGACATGGGCAAGGTCGCACGGGTGGTGCACAACCGGCTGGCGAAGTCGATGCCGCTCCAGATGGACTCCACCCTCAACTACGCCCTGAACCGCTCCACCCTGGACACCAAACTGAGCGACACCCGCATCGACAGCCCGTTCAACACCTACCGGCGCCAGGGGCTCCCGCCCACACCGATCGACAGCCCGGGACTTGAGGCCATGGCGGCGGCGGTCGCGCCGACGCCCGGCGACTGGCTCTTCTTCGTCACCGTGAAACCGGGGGACACCCGCTTCTCCGCGACGTACGAGGAGCACAAGAAGCACATCGCGGAGTTCAACGAGGCCCGCGTCCGCGCCGGGTCACGCGCCGGTCAGGGGCCCGACGCCGGGACCTGAGGGCCGTCCGGCGCGGAGCGCGCCCGCTCATATCGAGGGCGCGCGCGCACCCACCGCCGGCCGGTCGCCCGCCAGGAGCCGGCGGATTCTGCGGACGGCGGCGCCGCCCGCCCGGTTGGCGCCGATGGTCGAAGCCGACGGGCCGTAGCCGACGAGATGGATCCGCTCGTCGCGGACGGCCCGGGTGCCGTCGAGACGGATACCGCCGCCCGGCTCGCGCAGGCGCAGCGGCGCCAGGTGGTCCACGGCCGCCCGGAAGCCCGTCGCCCACAGGATCACGTCCGCGTCCACACGGTCGCCGTCAGCCCAGGCGGCCCCTGTGGAGGTGATCCGTTCGAACATCGGCCGGCGCGCCAGCACCCCCGAGTCCAGCCCGGCGCGGACGGCCTCGGTGAGGGGGAGTCCCGTCACGCTCACCACGCTCAGCGGCGGCAGGCCCCGGCGCACCCGCTCGTCGACGAGCGCGACGGCCGCCCGCCCCTGCGCCTCACCGAAGCTCCCGTCGCGGAAGGCCGGGGGCCTGCGGGTCACCCAGGTGGTCCGCGCCGCGACCGGCGCGATCTCCAGCAGGTGCTGCACGGCGGATGTCCCACCGCCCGCGACGATCACGCGGGCACCCGCGAACTCCTCGGGTCCCGGGTAGTTCGCGGTGTGCAACTGGCGGCCGCGGAAGGTCTCCTGGCCCGGGTAGCGGGGCCAGAACGGCCGGTCCCAGGTCCCGGTGGCGTTGATCAGGGCCCGGGCGGACCAGGTGCCGGCCGAGGTCTCCACGAGCAGCCGCCCGTCCGCCCCGCCGCGTACCGCCGAGACGTCCACGGGGCGGCGTACCCGCAGGTCGAACCGCGCCTCGTAGGCCGCGAAGTACTCCCCGATCACCTCGGACGAGGGGCGCAGCGGGTCGGCGCCGGTCAGTTCCATGCCCGGCAGCGCGTGCATCCCGTGCACCTTGCCGTAGGTGAGCGAGGGCCAGCGGAACTGCCAGGCCCCGCCCGGGCGCGGCGCGTGGTCCAGGACCACGTGTCCGAGACCGGCCCGGGTGAGGTGGTAGGCGCTGGACAGGCCCGCCTGCCCGGCGCCGACCACCACCACGTCGACCTCCGTCGCCGCCACCGGGAACCGCACCGTTTCGTTCACGGTTCTACTAACTCGGGAGGGTCCCGGGATCTTCCCCGCCGCGCGGCCCGCCCCGGAAGGCCTCAGCCTCTGCCGGCGGACCCGGCCCGACGCAGGGTCGCCCGCACCGGGCCGACCGGCTGCAGTGTGAGTCCCGGGAACACCTGTGCCCGGTCGGGCCCGCTGTCCAGGTGGAACCGCTGCCCGAGAACGGCGAGCACGAGCACCGCCTCCACCAGGGCGAACCGCGCCCCCAGGCAGGCCCGGGGGCCGCCGCCGAAGGGGAACCAGGCGTGCTCCGGCACTGGATGGGGCGCGTCCTCGTCCCACCGCTCCGGCCGGAAGGCCTCCGGCTCCGGGAACCAGCGCGCGTCCCGGTGCATCGACCACGGGCTGGTCCACACCGCGGTCCCGGGGGGTACCGGGCGCCCGCCGATCGACGCGCCCTCCGTCGCCACGGCGGAGATCAACCAGATCGGCGGGTAGATCCGCAACGCCTCCTTGACCACCTGCCGGGTCCAGGTCAGCCGTGCGTAGTCCTCGTACCCCGGCAGTCTGCCGCCGAGCACCCGGTCGAGCTCCTCGGTCAGCCGGGCGCGGGCCTCGGGCGCCCCGGACAGGAGCTGCCAGGCCCAGGTCAAGGTGGTCGAGGTCGTCTCGTGGCCGCCGATGTAGAGGGTGATCGACTCGTCCCTCAACTCCTTGCGGGACAGCGGTCTGCCGTCCTCGTCGCGCGCCGCGAGCAGACGGCTCAGCAGGTCGTCGCGCTCCGCGCCCGCCGCCGCCGCCTCGTGCTCCCGTATGACGTGCTCGATCTCCCGGTCCAGGACCGCCACCGCCTCCCGCATGCGGCGGCGCCCCGGTGTCCGTACCCACGGCGGCAGGAACAGTGTCAACCCGCGGAACTCCGCGCCCAGTTCGCGCTGGGCGGTGGCCATGGCCGCGCTGATGGGCGCCTCCCGCCCGGCGGCGTCGCCGCCGAACAGGGTGCGCACCGCGATGCGCTGGGTGAGCCCGGCCATCTCCCGGTGGACGTCCACCTGGTCGCCCTCGCGCCAGCGGCCCGCGAGCGCGTCGGCGCACGCGACCATCGTCGCGGCGTACGAGCGCACCTGGCGCGGTCGCACGGCGGGCTGGACCAGCGCCCGCTTGCGGCGCCAGTCGTCACCCGTGGCGACGACGACCCCGTCGCCCAGCAACTGGTGGAAGGCCCAGCCCAGTTCCGTCGGCCTGAAGGTGCCCTCCACGGCGCCGAGCAGCTCGCCGGCGTGCTCGGGGAGCGAGACCAGTACGTTGTCGCGCGGGCCCAGGGCCCACGGCACCCAGTCGCCGTAGTCGTCGCGCAGGGACTCGAAGAACGCCAGCGGATCGCGGGCGAAGGCCGGGAGGTTGCCGAGCAGGGGCCACCGGCGCGGTCCGCGCTCGGGGCCCGGGGGCAGCAGGGTGGCGGTCACGCGGGCATGGTGGCAGCCGGCCCGCGAGGACACCAGAGGGCCTACGCGGCGACCGGCCGCCACGGTGACCGGGCCCCGCCCGCCACGGTGACCGGGCCCCGCCCGCCCCGTACGGCCGCCCCCGCCCGCCCCGTACGGCCGCCCTCGTACGTCCGGGCCGACCGCGTCAGCTGGGGCGCACAGCCCGTCCCACGGACTCCACCAGGGGCAGCAGCCGGTGCGGGACCCGCTCGCGCAGCGCGACCTCGGTCCGGGTGCGGACCACTCCGGGCAGCCGGATCAGCCGCTGGATCACGTCCTCCAGGTGCGCGTTGTCCCGGGCCGCCACCCGGGTCAGCAGGTCGCCTCCGCCGGTGATCGAGAAGGCCTCGATGATCTCGGGCACGGCGGCCAGCGCGTCGCCCACGTCGTCCAGGTGCCCCTGCGTGACCTCGATGTGCACGAAGGCGAGGACCGGATGCCCCAGTGCGGCCGGGGACAGCACGGGGCCGGTGCCGGTGATCACCCCGGTGCGCTCCAGCCGGTCCAGCCGTGCCTGCAGGGTGCCGCGCGCGACCCCGAGGAGCCGGGCGTACTCGCGCACGCTGGTGCGCGGCTGCTCGATCAGCAGGCGCAGGATCCGGGTGTCGAGCTCGTCCACCGCCATGCCGAGACTGTACCAATGGCCCCTTTTCGCCGGATACGCGCCTCCGTGCGGCCCCGCCCGGATCCGCCGAACGGGGCACCCCGCCGCAGGCCCGCATCCGTTCGCACGGGCTCGGGGGAATCCCCTGCGAGGGTGCGAGCGGGGACACCACGCGAAGCGGAGACGACCATGAAGGACCTGTACTGCCTGGTCACCGGAGCCACCGGCTACATCGGCGGCCGCCTGGTGCCCGAACTGCTCGACGCCGGGTACCGCGTCCGCTGCCTCGCCCGCTCCCCGGAGAAGCTGCGCGACCACCCCTGGGCCGACCGGGTCGACATCGTCAAGGGCGATGCCGCCGACGCGGGATCCGTGGCCGCGGCCCTGCACGGCATCGACGTCGCGTACTACCTCGTGCACGCGCTCGGCGGCGGCTCCGGCTTCGAGGGACGCGACCGCGCCGCCGCCCGGATCTTCGCCGAGCAGGCCGCCGCCGCCGGCGTCGGGCGGGTCGTCTACCTCGGCGGACTCACCCCGGCCGGGATCCCCGTCGAGGACCTCTCGCCCCACCTGCGCTCGCGCGCCGAGGTCGGCGAGATCCTCCTCGCCGGACCCGTCCCGGCCGCCGTCCTGCGGGCCGCCGTCATCATCGGCTCCGGCTCCGCCTCCTTCGAGATGCTGCGCTACCTCACCGAGCGGCTGCCGGTCATGGTCACCCCCAGCTGGGTCGGCACCCGCTGCCAGCCGATCGCCGTCCGGGACGTCCTGCGCTACCTGGTCGGCAGCGCGGGCCTGCCGCCCGAGGTCGACCGGGCCTTCGACATCGGCGGCCCGGACGTGGTCACGTACGAGGAGATGATGCGCCGCTACGCCGCCGTGGCGGAGCTGCCGAAACGGCTCATCCTGCGCGTCCCGATGCTCACCCCGCGCCTGTCCAGCCACTGGATCGGACTGGTCACCCCCGTACCGAGGGCGCTGGCCCGGCCCCTCGCCGAATCCCTGCGCCACGAGGTGGTGTGCGCGGAGCACGACATCGCGCGGTACGTCCCCGATCCGCCCGGCGCCCCCGTCGGCTTCGACCGGGCCCTCTCACTGGCCCTCCAGCGGGTCCGGGATGCCAATGTGACCACCCGCTGGTCCTCGGCCTCGGTCCCGGGCGCGCCCGGTGACCCGCTGCCCACCGACCCCCACTGGGCGGGCGGAAGCCTGTACACCGATCGGCGGGAGCGCCGCGTCGAGGCCTCACCGGAGGCGCTGTGGCGGGTGGTGGAGGGCATCGGAGGGGAGAACGGCTGGTACTCCTTCCCGCTGGCCTGGTCCGTACGGGGGTGGCTGGACCGGCTCGTCGGCGGGGTCGGCATCCGCCGGGGACGGCGCGACGCCGCCCGGCTGCGGGTGGGCGACTCCCTCGACTTCTGGCGGGTGGAGGAGATCGAGCCGGGGCACCTGCTGCGCCTGCGCGCCGAGATGCGGCTGCCGGGTCTGGCCTGGCTGGAGATGTACGTGGACCCCCCGCCGGTCGCGGCCCCCGCGGCGCCGCCCGCCGGCCCCGCGGCCGCCCGCCCGGAGCCGGCCCCGGGGGTCCCCGAGGGTTCACGCCCCGGCGCCGCCCCGGCCGACAGAGGCGCGGCGCGGTACCGGCAGCGGGCGCTGTTCCATCCGCACGGGCTGCTCGGACACCTCTACTGGTGGTGCGTGTCCCCCTTCCACGCCGTGGTCTTCGGCGGCATGGCCCGCAACATCGCCCGCGCCGCCGAGCGCCTCGCCCCTCCCAGCGGCGCCGCATCCGGCGGCCCCGCGCCGGCCGAAGTACCCGCCGACCACCGTCCCCCACAGCCCTGACGCGGAGCGAGAGCCATGAACGTCGCGGTCGTCCTGTACACCTCAGACCTGCGCCTGCACGACCACCCGCCGCTGCGCGCGGCCCTCTCCTCCTGCGACCGCGTGGTGCCCCTCTTCGTCCGCGACCGCGCGGTCGCGGCCGCCGGCTTCGCCCCGCCCAACCGGCTGGCCTTCCTCGCCGACTGCCTCGCCGCTCTCGACGCCGGACTGCGCGAGCGAGGCGGCCGCCTCGTGATCCGCTCCGGCGACGTCGTCGCCGAGGTCTGCGCCCTCGTCCGCGAGGCCGACGCGGACGAGGTCCACATGGCCGCCGGCGTCAGCGGCTACGCCCACGCCCGCGAGGAGAGGCTCCGCGCCGCCCTCGAAGCCGAGGGCCGGCGGCTGTACGTGCACGACACGGTGATCACCGCCGTCGCCCCGGGGGCCGTCCTGCCGGCCGGCTCCGACCACTTCGCCGTCTTCACCCCGTACGCCCGGCGCTGGGCCGAACTCCCGCTGCGCGCAGCGGCCCCCGCCCCCCGTACCGTCCGCGTCCCCGACGGCGTCGGATCCGAACCGCTGCCCGCACGGGCCGACGTCACCGGAACCTCCCCGGGCCTCGCCCGGGGCGGCGAGACCGAGGGCCGCCGCCTCCTGACGAGCTGGCTCCGCTCCGGGGTCGCCCGCTACGAGGAGACGCACGACGACCTGGCGGGCGACGCCACCTCCCGGCTCTCCCCGCACCTGCACTTCGGCACCCTCTCGGCGACCGAGGCCGTCCACCGGGCCCGGGCGGCCGGGGGGCCCGGCGGCGAGGCCTTCGTACGGCAGCTGTGCTGGCGCGAGTTCCACCACCAGGTCCTCGCGGCCCGCCCGGAGAGCGCCGCCCGCGACTACCGCACCCGCCAGGACCGCTGGCGCACCGGCCCGTCCGCCGAGTCGGACACCGAGGCCTGGAAGGAGGGGCGCACCGGCTATCCCGTGGTCGACGCCGCCATGCGCCAGCTCCGGCACGAGGGCTGGACGCACAACCGGGGCCGGCTGATCGCCGCCAGCTTCCTGACCAAGACGCTGTACGTCGACTGGCGGACCGGAGCGCGCCACTTCCTGGACCTCCTCGTCGACGGCGACCTCGCCAACAACCAGCTCAACTGGCAGTGGGTGGCCGGCACCGGTACCGACACCCGCCCCAACCGGGTCCTCAACCCGGTCCGCCAGGGCCTGCGCTACGACCCCGAGGGCAGCTACGTGCACCGCTGGGTGCCCGAGCTGGCCGGCCTTGCCGCCCCGCGCGTGCACGAACCGTGGCGGCTGCCCGCGTCGGAGCGCGCCCGGTACGACTACCCGGACCCGCTGATCGAGCTCGGCGAGGGGCTGGAGCGCTTCCGGCGGGGCCGGGGGAGCGAGTGAGCGCCGCGCCCCCGCACCCCCGCGGCCGGTCGTACCGTGAACGGGTGCAGCACCAGCCGTCGGCACCCGCAGCGCAGGACCTCCCCGCCGCCGCGCTCAGCACCGGGGCCGTCGCCCGGCACCTGGGGGTCTCGCCGACCACCCTGCGCTCCTGGGAGCGCCGCTACGGGATCGGCCCGGACCTGCGCGAGGACGGGCGCCACCGCCGGTGGACCCCGGCGGACGTCGCCCGGCTTGAGCTGATGTGCCGCCTCACCGCGCGGGGCGTGCCCCCGGCCGAAGCGGCCCGGGCCGCCCGTGCCACGGCGACCGCCGACTCCCGCGCGGCCTCCGGCGCCGCCGACCGGCGGGCAGGCGCGGCGCCGGGCGGGCCGCGCTCCCTGCCCCTCGGGGACGTCCGCCCGGAGTGCAGGGGGCTGGCGCGGGCGGCCGTACGGCTGGACGCCCCGGCTGTGGAGGACCTGCTGGACGCGACGCTCGGGGAACTCGGGCCGGTCACCGCGTGGGAGGAGGTCATCATGCCGACCCTGCACGCGGTGGGCCGCAAATGGGCCTCGGCGGGGGAGCGCTACGTCGAGGTGGAGCACCTGCTGTCCTGGCACGTCTCCTCGGCCCTGCGCCGGATCCGGCCGGCCCCGGAGGCGGCCCGGTCCCCGGTCCCCCCGGTGCTCCTCGCGTGCGCGCCCGGGGAGCAGCACAGCCTGCCGATCGAGGCACTGGCCGCCGCCCTCGGCGAACGGGGCCTGCCGGTACGGATGTTCGGCGCCGCCCTGCCCGCCGACGCCCTGCACGACGCGGTACGCCGGACCGGCCCCCGCGCGGTCGTGCTGTGGGCGCAGTCCCGCGCGACGGCCGACCGGGCCCTTGCCCGGTCCGTGGCCGGCATCGAATGGGGCCTGCGCGGGGCCCGGGGGCACTCGGCGGTACTGATCGCCGGGCCCGGCTGGGGCGGGGGCGCGCCGGAGCGCACCGAGCGGCTGTTCGGGCTGCGTTCGGGGGTCGAGGTCATCGCGGGACTGGCAGCGGGTGCGTCTCCAGCGACCGGCGCAGGCCCTGCAGGGCCCGCCGCATGTGGCTCTTGACGGTGCCCAGCGGCAGCCCGGTGCGGTCCGCGATCTGGGACTGGGTCAGATCCCCGTAGAAGGCCAGGCACAGCACCCGCCGCTGCGCCGACGGCAGGCGGGCCAACTCGCCCAGGACCAGCATCCGGTCGACGGCCCGCTCCGGTTCGGACTCCGTACGGATCCCTGTCCCGGTCGGTGGGACGAGGTCGTGGCAGGCCCGGGTCGCGGCCGCCACCACCCGGGCCCGACGGGTCCGGGCCTCCAGCGCGTCGGCCACCTTGTGCCGGGTGATGCCGGTGAGCCAGGCGCCGAGACCGCCCGGTCCCGGACGGTAGTTCCGGCGGCCGCGCCAGGCCGCCAGGAACACCTGCTGGGTGATGTCCTCGGCCTCCCGCTCGTCGCCGAGCGACCGGCGCGCGAGGGAGTGGACCAGCGGCTGCCAGCGCCGGTGGACCGCTGCCACGCAATCCTCGTCGCCCGCCGCGAAACCGGCCGCGATGCGTTCCTCGTCGTCCATGGCCCGAGCTTCGCCACCGGGGGCCGCCGTCCCAAGTTGCACCGATTGCGCATCGAATTGCGAGGGTGCCCCCGGGGGGCCCGCCGCGGTCCGGCCGGTCCCCCGGGCGGACCTATCCGCGGCCGGGTGCCGGGGGCTGGGCCCGGTACAGCAGGGCCACCCCCAGCACCACCGCGGCGGCGGGCAGCAGCAGTGCGCCCACCGGCCAGTCCGCCCGTACCAGCAGCGCCCCCACCAGCCCGCCGGCGAACATCGCCAGCACCGCCAGCGCCCGGCGCACCCATGCCCCCGTGCCGTACCCGAGGGCGCTGTCCTGCCCGAGGACCGAACCGCCCAGCAGCGCGGTCACGGACCGGGTGACCAGCGTGGTCGGCACGCCGGGGACGTTCACGCGCATGCTCGTCACGGTGCGCAGGCCCATCGCCACCGCCAGCAGCGCCGTCACCGCCAGGTGCGGGGCCGACGGATCCCCGTAGCGGGGCGCCAGCCCCCAGCCCGCGGCGGCGGCGGCCAGGATCAGCGTCGTCTCGGCGGACAGGCCGATGCTGATCCAGCGCCACCCGTGCGCCTGGGCGGCCGACTCCAGGCGCGCTCCGCCCACGGCTCCGGCGGCGAACGCGGCCAGGGAGACGGCGGACGGCAGTGCGGGCAGGTCGCCCACCCGCGCCGCCCCGAAGGAGAGGAACAGCACGTTGCCGGTCTGCATGGCCGTGAACACCGGTCCCAGCGCGAGCAGGCTCACCGCTTCGATCAGTCCGGTGACCCAGGTCAGGACGAGCATCAGCCCGGTCGGCGACAGCCGGCCCGTGCGGTTACCCCAGTTCATGAAGCCCGAGAGTGACACGCCCGCGCGCATCCTCCGGCTCCGACATGCCGGAGGGCTAGGGTCCGAGGATGAGCGACCTGCTGCTGGTGAGGCACGGCGAGACGGCGTGGAGCGCGAACGGGAGGCACACCGGCCGCACCGACCTGCCGCTGACGGCGCGCGGCGTCGAGGAGGCCATCTCGCTTGCCCCCTACTTCCGCGACCTGAGGCCGGCCCTGGTGCTGACCAGCCCCCTGCGGCGGGCCGTCGCCACGGCGCGGCTCGCGGGGCTCCCCGACGGGGACACGGACCCCGACCTTCAGGAATGGGACTACGGCGGCTACGAGGGCGTCACCACCGCGGAGATCCGGCGCACCACGCCCGACTGGTCCCTGTGGACCCACGGGGTGCCGCTGGGGGACACCGCGCACCCCGGCGAGAGCGCGGCGGAGGTGGGCGCCCGCGCGGACCGGGCGCTGGCCCGGGTCGCCCCGGTGCTCCGCGCCGACGGCGGCGACGCGGTGATCGTCGCCCACAGCCACTTCCTGCGCGTCCTGACCGCCCGCTACCTCGGGCTGTCGCCCCAGGAGGGCCGGCTGTTCCTGCTGCGCACCGGAACGGTCAGCGTGCTCTCCACCGAGCACGGCCTGCCGGTGATCGCGGGCTGGAACACCCGCCCCTGAGCGCGCCCCCCGGCCGCACCCCGCCGACCGGACGCGGCCGCCTCGCGCGACGGCGCCGGCTGCGTGACGATGCGTACATGGCCGACGACAATGCGAGCGGTGCCGGTGCCGGTAGCGGTGCCAGTGGCGCCGGGACCGGCACCGGGACCTCCGAGGCAGGGCTCAAGCCCAACGCGATCGGCTTCCTCGACGCGCTCGTCATCGGCTTGAACTCCACCTCGCCCGCCTACTCCCTGGCCGCCGTACTGGGCCCGATCGTGGCCCTGGTCGGGATCTACGCGCCGGGCGTGATGCTGGCCTCCTTCGTACCGATGCTGCTGATCGCCGCCGCCTTCTACTACCTCAACAAGGTCGACCAGGACTGCGGGACCACCTTCTCGTGGGTCACCCGGGCCATGGGGCCCTGGGCGGGCTGGCTCGGCGGCTGGGCCATCGCGATGACCGGTGTGCTGGTCATCGGCTCGCTGGCGGACGTCGCCGTGCAGTTCGGGCTGCTCGCCGCCGGACTCGACAGCTGGGCCGCCAGCGCCGTCACCCGGCAGACCCTGACCGTCGTGGTGATCCTCGTGATGACCGCCGTCTGCGTCCTGGGCACCGAACTGTCGGCCCACCTCCAGGACGTCCTCATCCTCGCCCAGGTCTTCTTCCTGCTGGCTTTCGCGGTCGTCGCCCTGTACCGCGTCTACGCCGGGACCAGCAGCCTGGACGCGATCGAGCCCTCCCTCGGCTGGCTCAACCCCTTCGGCGCGGGCGGCGCCGCGCTGACCGGCGGGCTGCTGCTCGGCGTGTTCATCTACTGGGGCTGGGAGTCCGCCGTCAACCTGACGGAAGAGGTCGAGAACTCCGCCACCGCGCCCGGCCGGGCGGGCATCTGGTCCACCGTGGTGCTCCTGGTGACCTACCTGTCCGTGGGGTTCGCCGTCGTCGGGTACGCGGGGACCGCGTTCCTCGCCGAGAACGCCGGCGAGGAGGAGGCCATCTTCGCCGTACTGGCCCAGGAGGTCATGGGCGGCTGGGACTGGGTGGTGCTCCTCGCGGTCTGCACCTCGGCGCTGGCCTCCACCCAGACCACGATCATCCCCGCCTCCCGCACGGCGCTGTCCATGGCCCGCCGGCACGCGCTGCCCGCCCCGCTCGCGCACATCCATCCGCGGTTCAGGACCCCGGACGTCAGTACCTGGTGGGTGGCCGGCATCGCGATCGGCTGGTACCTCGTCGTCAACCAGATCAGCGAGAACGCCCTTCTGGACTCGCTGACCGCGCTGTCCCTGCTCATCGCCTTCTACTACGCGCTCACCGGACTGGCCTGCGCCCTCTACTACCGGCGCCACCTGCTGGAGAACGCGCACAACTTCGTGCTCATCGGACTCGGCCCGGTGGTCGGCGCCGGGCTGCTGATCTGGCTGCTCGTCGAGTCGATCGGCGACATGTCCGACCCGGCGAACTCGGCCGGCGGGGTCTCCTGGTTCGGCCTCGGCCCGCCCCTGGTCATCGGGATCGCCATCGCCGTCGTCGGCGTGCTCGTCATGTGCTTCTGGCGGCTGCGCGACGGCCGCTTCTGGCGCGAGCGGCGCGGTGTGGCCGACCCGGACCTCGTCCACGGCAGGAAGCCCTGAGGAGGCGAACATGTCCGTCGTCCTGGGATACGACGAGTCACCCGGCGCGGAACGCGCACTGCGCGTGGCACTGGAGGTGGCGACCGCCTTCGGCGAACCCCTCGTGCTCGTCTACGGTGCAGCCGCCCCCGGGCCCACCGGCGAGGAGTACCGGGCCCACCGGGAGGCCGTCCTGCAGGCGGGCCGCCGGGCGCTCGCACACGCCGTGGAGGCCGCCGACGAGGCGGGCGTGCCCTCGACGGTCGAAGTCGTCGACGACAAGCCGGCGCCCGCCCTCCTGGACGCCGCCGCACGGTACCGGGCCCGGGTCATCATCGTCGGGACCTGGGGCGACAGCCCGATCAGAGGGGCCCTGCTGGGGTCCACCCCGCACAAGCTCCTGCACCTGTCACCCGTGCCCGTGCTGTGCGTACCGACCGAGCACGGGCAGGACCCGTAGCGCCCTGACGGCGCGACCGATCCCGCCCCCGCCACGGGGACGCGCCGGCCGTGACCGGTCGTCGCGGGCGGCGACGCCCGTCAGGAGACGCCCGTGGGCGCCGCGGGCGACGATTCCGCGCCAGTCCCGTCCCCCGGCGGCAGGGGCGTTTCCGAGTCGTCGGAGAGCCAGCCGGCCATCACCGCGAGGATGCCGGCCTCGAACCGGCTCCGCGCGTCGAGCCGGCGCAGCAGGACCGCCACGATGCGCCGCGCGCTGCGCGAGGAGATCCCGAGGCGCTTGGCGACGGCCTCGTCCGTGTGCCCCTGCGCGAGCAGCCGCAGGACCTCCCGCTCGCGGCGCGACAATTCGCCCACCCGGGCTGCTTCCTGCACCTCGCCCAGGGGCTGCGCGAGAGCCCAGGTCTGCTCGAACAGCGCGCACAGGGCGACCAGCAGGCTGTCGCCGCGCAGCACCAGCGCGGCGGCCCGCGCGTCGCTGGCGTCGATGGGCAGCACCGCCGTGGCCCGGTCCACGATGATCATCCGCAGGGGTAGCGACGGCACGGTGCGCACCCGCGCACCGCTGCGGTTGAGCCATTCCAGGTGCCACAGGGTCGGGGCATGCTTTCGGACGCTGTCCAGGTAGACGGTCCGTAACTGCACCCCGCGTGCAAGCATGGCCTGGTTGGGATCGCGGCTCGCCCGCAAGTCCTCGTCGCTGTGCCCGCCACCGGGGGCGAAGGTCATGACCGACCGTGCGGCGGCGTCCCCGAGTCGGGCCAGTCGGTGACGAATGGTGTCGATTCCGTGGAGACGCTCCACGGTGTCGCCCGCGCCGTGAGGATGTGCGGATGCGTACTCGGCGATCAGGCGTGCCGCGGCGGCGCGTGCTGACTCCGTGCGCTCCTGCTGGGCGGCGAGTGCGGCTTCCTGACGCGCCAGCAGTATGCCCATGGCCGTCTCCGGACCGAGGACCCGGGGGATTTCCGACTCGCGGGCGGTGGGATATATCAAGGAGAGCTCGCTGAGCCTGTCGAGGGCCAGCCCCATCGCACCGGACGTCAGACCCAGACGGGCCGCGAGCTGAGACACGTTCTCATCGGGATTGATCAACATGGCCCGGTATACCCGCTCGGAAACGGTATCCAGCCCCAGTGCCTTCAGCATCGGCTTCCCTGTTCCTGATGATGGACCGGGAAGCGATTGTGCAGCACGCAAACCCCCCGTGGAACGGCACCTTCGGCCAAAGCGCCGCACCCTGTCAGCGGGGCCTCACATCCGCCTCTACCGCCAGGATCCGACATGTACCTCGTTCATGCGCAGTTGGCGCCGCTCGCGGGCGGGAAGCTTCCCCGGGAGGCGATGGCCCTGGTGAGCGACCGCGTCCTGGAGGACCGGGACATCCAGCACATCGCCGCGCACCCGGACGGCCCCGCCGGCCCGGTACTCGGCGTCTTCATCCTCGCCGGCTCCGTGGAGGAGGCCGAGCGGCGCGTCGCCGAACTCTGCCGCGGCGCCCTGCGCGACAGTCCCGGCCTGCACGGATCAAAGCTCGCCCGGTGCGAGGTCGTCCTCGCGCTGCCCGCCGGCCCCCGTGCCGAAGGAGGTACGGCGATGGCCTGATTGGGCCAGGGCCGGATGCGGCAACCGCAATCGCTTCCCTCCCCCGCACCGGGTGAGCACCATGAGGGCACTTCCCGACCAACCCCTCGTGAGAGGAATCTCGCCATGCGTCGGAACGCTTCCCGGTCCAAGAGACCCGAAGGAAGAGCGCTGTTCTCCGACCTCACATGGGGCGCCTGACCGACCGAGACCCGGTACGCCGCCGCCCCGCCCGGGCCGGCGCGGGCACTCCTGGTGCGACAAGGAACGATGACAGATGAGGCTGATTGGCTTGCCGCAACGCCCTGAGTACGCAACGCGCTCCAGACAGATATCGGCGCTCGTCGTCGCCGCGGCCATGGCCGCCGTCGCCGGCACGGCCGCCACCACCCCGGCCAGGGCCGAGGACGGCGCGGACGGCCGGCTGGCCCCCGCCCTGACCGCCCCGGCGGCGCCCCCCGCGGGGCTCGCCGAGAAGCTGTCCCCCCGATTGGCCGACCAGGAGGGCCGGGCCGCCGTCTTCGTGCAGCTGGCGGGCCGCTCCGCCGTCGAGGCCTACACGGCCGGCGCCGCCGCGGGCAAGGAAGCCGCCGTACGGGCCGGCAAGGACGCGGGCCGGGCCGTCGGGGAACTCGCCGGCTCCGTCGCGGACACCCTGCGCGCCGCGGACTCCGGCACCGAGGTCCTCGCGGTGACCTCCAACGCCGTACCGGGCCTCGTCGTCGAGGCGGACCTCGACCGCATCCGGGCCCTCGCCGCACGGCCGGACGTGGTGTCGATCCGGCCCGTCGCCGCCCACGAGAAGAGCAGCACCAACTCCGTCCAGCTCACCGGCGCCCTGAACGCGTGGCGCCAGACCGGCAAGACCGGCAAGGGCGTCCGCGTCGGCATCGTCGACGACGGGATCGACTACACCCACGCGGCGTTCGGCGGCCCCGGCACCAAGGCCGCGTACAAGGCCGTCGACCCGGTCGCCGCGGACCCCGCGACCTTCCCGACCCGCAAGGTCGTCGGCGGTACCGACTTCGTCGGCGACAACTACGACGCCTCGGGGAAGCTCGGCTCGACCGTTCCGGTCCCGGACCCCAACCCGCTGTCCTGCGGCCACCACGGCACGCACGGCGCGAGCATCATCGCCTCGCAGGGCGTCAACGCCGACGGCACGACCTTCACCGGCGACTACGCGCGGCTCACCTCCGAGAGCGTCTCCGGGATGCGCGTCGGCCCCGGCATGGCCCCCGAGGCCTCGCTGTACTCGCTCAAGGTCTTCGGCTGCAACGGCCTGACCTCGATGCTCACCTCGAAGGCCCTCGACTACGCGCTCGACCCCGACGGCGACGGCGACTTCTCCGACAAGCTCGACATCGTCAGCCTGGCACTGAGCAGCAACTACAACACCGTGGACGACCCGCTGTCGCTGTTCGTCCGCAAGCTCGCCCAGCACGACGTCCTCGCCGTGTTCTCCGCCGGCAACGGCGGCGACCTGTACGACGTCGCGGGCTCCCCGGGCAGCCTGGCCCCCGAGGCCCTGACCGTCGGCAGCACCCGCGACTCGTACTTCCTGCGCGACGGCGCCCGGATCGAGCAGCCCGCCACCCTCAGCGGCGTGCGCACCGGCCAGTTCAGCCTCGCCTACACCGGCATGGACGGACTCGACGCCAGCCGGGAGGTCGTGCCGCTCGCCGCCGACAACGCCCTCGGCTGCAAGCCGTACTCCGCCGCGGACACCGCCGCCGTCGCGGGCCGGATCGTCTGGCTGGAGATGAACATCCAGCGCAGTATCGAGGGCCTCGAATGCGGCTCCGCGACCCGTGCCAACAACGCCGAACGGGCCGGCGCCACGGCCGTCGTGCTCAGTGCGGAGCAGGACCACTTCACCTCCCGGCTCACCGGCACCGCGACCATGCCGATGTTCCAGTTCACGGACACCTCCACCAAGGCTCTGCGCCCCGCCCTGGAGGCCCGCACCCTCAAGCTGCGGCTGGTCGGCTCCGACCGGGCGAGCGTCCCCACGTACGACGAGAACCTCACCGACACCGCCTCGATCTTCACCTCCCGGGGCGTGCGCGGACCGGTCGTCAAGCCCGACATCTCGGCCCCCGGCGACACCATCGCGGCCGCCTTCAGCGGCAGCGGCACCGACCGCGCCGTCTACTCCGGCACCTCGATGTCCGCGCCGCACGCCACGGGCATCATGGCCCTCATCCGCCAGACCCGCCCCGACTGGACGTACGAGGAGGCCAAGGCGGCGGCGATGAACACCGCCGGGCACGACCTGACCCCCGGGGACGGGAAGGTCTTCACCCCGCAGCGGGTCGGCGCCGGGCGGATCGACGCCCTCGCCGCGCTGGACACCAACGCCCTCGCCTACGTCACCGACGACCCGGGCGCCGTCAGCGCCTCCTTCGGCGTCGTCGAGGCCGACCGGCGGCTCACCCGCACCAAGACGGTCAAGGTGGTCAACAAGAGCGGCAAGCCGCAGCTGTTCGGCGCCGCCTACGAGGCCATCGCCACCATGCCGGGCGTACGGTTCACCGTCTCGCCCGGCACCGTACGGGTACCTCCGCGCGGCTCCGCCGAGGTCACCGTCACCCTGCGCATCGACGACGTCCGGGCCATGCGCAAGGCCATGGACCCGACGATGGAGGCCCTCCAGGGCGGCCTCGCCCGGCAGTTCGTCGCCGACGCCTCCGGCCGGCTCGTCCTGACCCCGCGGCACGGCGCGACCCAGGCCCTGCGGGTGCCCGTCGCGGCCTCGCCCAAGCCGGTGTCCGACCTGCGGGTGCCCGACTCGCTGACCTTCCGCAACGGCGCCGAGCGCACCGTGATGGAGCTCGGCGGCCGAGGCCTCGACCAGGGCGAGGGCGCTTCCGCCTACCGCTCGCTGATCAGCGTCTTCGAGCTGGGTGCCCGGTCGCCGAGGCTGCCGGACTGCGCCGCGAAGCCCGGCGGCCCCTGTGTCGTCAACGACACCGCGCGCGGCGGCGACCTGCGCTTCGTCGGCGCCGCGTCCACGGCCCCGGCCGCCCGGGCCCAGGGCAGGGCCCAGGACGCCCTGGCCGCCTTCTCCGTCGTCACCTGGGGGAACTGGGCCAACATCGGCAGTAACACCGTGCCGTACGTGCGGATCGACACCACGGGCGACGGGACGGCCGACTTCGAGTCGTACCTCGTCAAGGCGCCGCGCAGCGACGTCCTGCTCGTCAACACCGTCGACCTGCGCAGGCCGCTGCCCGCCGGGGGCTTCGCCTCCGTCGACACCAGGCCTGCCAACGGCCACTACGGCGACACCGACACCGACACGTTCGACACCAACGTCGTGGTCCTCCCGGTGAAGCTGAGCGCGCTCGGCATCGACCCGGCGGCCGCCACGCACCCGATCAGCTACACCGTCTCGGTCGCGGGCTTCTACCGCTCCCCGGGCAGCGCGGTCGTCGACCAGCTCGCCGCGCCGGTCTCCTTCGACCCGCTCGCACCCCGCTACTGGGTCCAGGGCAAGGGCGAGCCCGCGGTGACCTTCCTGGCCCGTACGCACGGCGCCCTGG
Organism: Streptomyces sp. NPDC058662; assembly: GCF_042716255.1. Classification (NCBI taxonomy): domain Bacteria; kingdom Bacillati; phylum Actinomycetota; class Actinomycetes; order Kitasatosporales; family Streptomycetaceae; genus Streptomyces; species Streptomyces sp. NPDC058662. Next base: position 69,032 of record NZ_JBHXRU010000028.1, read on the forward strand.
CGGTCCACCGCTCCCCGCAGGCCGGCCCGGCGGGCGAACTGCTCACCGTGCTGCACCACAACGCCGGCGGACAGCGGGCCGACGTGGTCACCGTGAAGGCACGCCCGCGCGGTTAGGCCTTCTGGGCCGTCTCGGCGGACCGTGCCGGCCCCCGGGGGGACACGCGCATCCGCGGCCCCCACCGATGACGGCGACCGGCCGGTGCGCGCTCCCCCATCCCGGGGGCACGCACCGGCCGGAGGCGATGAAGGAGTACCTCCCATGGCACCAAACCGGCCGGGCGCACACCGCCCGGCGGCCGCGGCGGACTTCCGGCTCCTGGGCGACCTCGACGTCCGGCTCGGCGGCGTCCGCTGGAAGGCGCCCTCCCGCAAGCCCCGCCGGATGCTCGCCGCACTCCTGCTGGAACCCCGCCGTCAGGTCACCAAGGACCGCCTGGTGGAGGCGGTCTGGGACGGGGAGCCCCCCCGGTCGGCGGCCGGAGCCATCCAGGTCTACGCCTCCCAGCTGCGCCGGGTGCTCCCCGGCTGCGACCTCGTCTGCTCGGGCGAGGGCTACCTCCTCGACATCGATCCCGTCGCGGTGGACCTGCACCGCTTCCGGCTGCTCGTCGCCTCCGCGGAAGCACTGCCCGCGGAGGCCCGCGCCGGCCGACTGCGCGAGGCGCTCGCCCTGTTCCGGGGCGAACCGCTCGCCGACATCGGCTCCGACACGCTGCGCCGCGAGATCGAACCGGTCATCGTGGAGGAGCGGCTGAGCACGCTGGAACGCCTCGTCGAGCTCGAACTGGCCCTCGGACGCGGTGACCGGCTGCTGCCGGACCTGCTGCGGCTGACCCGGGAACACCCCCTGCGGGAGCGCCTGTGGGAGCAGTTGGTGCGCTGCCAGGTCCGGGCCGGCCACCGCATGGGCGCCGCCGCCAGCTACGAGCAGGCCCGCAGGCTGCTGCGCGAGGAGCTCGGCGTGGATCCGGGGCCGGGCCTGCGCGACGCCCGGCGCCAGATCGACGCCCACCCGGCCGAGCCGCTGCCCGCCTGGCGGGCGGAGCACCGGCTGACGGCGCCCGCCGGAGAAACCCCGTCCCCCTCCGGCCCCGGCGCCCGGACCGCGGAGCCCCCCGCCCCGGCCGCCCCCCGCCGCGCCCAGCCACCCGGCGGTTGCGCCCGCCCTCCGGCCGCCCCGCCGGCGCCCCCGGTGTCCGCCGACGGCGGCTTCACGCCCGCGCCGCGGGCCGGCCGGGGACCCGTACGCGAGGTCCCCGAAGGCCGTCTCCAGGCCGACCGGAGCCCGGCGGCCGGGACATCGGCGGACCCGCCCTCCCCCCGTATCGCCGCGGCGGGCGCGGGCCCGGCGCGACCGGTGCCCGCCCACGGCCTCCCGGAGCGCGGGGGAGCCGCGGCAACCAGTACGGGGAGCGCGTCCCCGGCGGCCGCGGCTCCGGGCGCGCCGGTGCCGCCGCGGGCCTGGCCCGCCGCGCCCGACGGGGGGCGGGCGGAGG
>NZ_JBHXRU010000029.1:0-70409 GCF_042716255.1 Streptomyces sp. NPDC058662
GCCCCGCGCCGCCCAGCCGGCCGCCGCCTGCCGGATCCGGCCACCGCCGCCCGGCCGCCGCCCGGCCGGCGCCCCGGGCCGGCGGCGGGGGTGATCCGGCCGTCCGTCCGCACGGTCGCGCGCGGGGTGTCGTACGCCCGGCTTGCGCCCGGTGTGTTTTCGTGCTGGGCATTTGTTTTGACCTACCTCTGTGAGGTAGGTACGCTCTGACCTTGTGCCTGGGGTGTGCCCTGGGCTCTCGCGTGTGCATCAGACCCCGCTGAGAGCCGAGAAGACCACACCGCGATCTGCGCCTCTCTCGCTTCGGTGAAGGCGTGCAGTATCCGACACACCCGACCGCGTGGGTCGGGCGAGTTCCAGGTTAGTTTCACTACACGGCACACAGAAACCGGAGAAGTAGTGCCTACGATCCAGCAGCTGGTCCGGAAGGGCCGGCAGGACAAGGTCGAGAAGACAAAGACCCCCGCGCTTGAGGCTTCGCCCCAGCGTCGCGGCGTCTGCACGCGTGTGTTCACGACCACCCCGAAGAAGCCGAACTCGGCGCTCCGTAAGGTCGCGCGTGTGCGTCTGACCTCCGGCATCGAGGTCACCGCTTACATTCCGGGTGAGGGACACAACCTGCAGGAGCACTCGATCGTGCTCGTGCGTGGTGGCCGTGTGAAGGACCTGCCGGGTGTTCGTTACAAGATCATCCGCGGTGCGCTTGACACCCAGGCTGTCAAGAACCGCAAGCAGGCCCGCAGCCGCTACGGCGCCAAGAAGGAGAAGTAAGAATGCCTCGTAAGGGCCCCGCCCCGAAGCGCCCGGTCATCATCGACCCGGTCTACGCATCTCCTCTGGTGACGTCGCTCATCAACAAGATCCTCCTGAACGGCAAGCGCTCCACCGCCGAGCGCATCGTCTACGGCGCCATGGAAGGCCTCCGCGAGAAGACCGGCAACGACCCGGTCATCACGCTGAAGCGCGCGCTGGAGAACGTCAAGCCGTCCCTTGAGGTCAAGTCCCGCCGTGTCGGTGGCGCGACCTACCAGGTCCCCGTCGAGGTCAAGCCGGGTCGCCAGTCGACCCTGGCCCTCCGCTGGCTCGTGGGCTACTCCCGCGCCCGTCGCGAGAAGACCATGACCGAGCGCCTCATGAACGAGCTGCTCGACGCGTCGAACGGTCTGGGCGCCGCCGTCAAGAAGCGTGAGGACACGCACAAGATGGCCGAGTCCAACAAGGCCTTCGCGCACTACCGCTGGTAATCGCAACCCACATCGAGACCGAGAGAAGACTGAGCCGATATGGCTACCACTTCGCTTGACCTGGCCAAGGTGCGCAACATCGGCATCATGGCCCACATCGACGCGGGCAAGACGACGACCACCGAGCGCATCCTGTTCTACACCGGTGTGTCTTACAAGATCGGTGAAGTCCACGACGGCGCTGCCACGATGGACTGGATGGAGCAGGAGCAGGAGCGCGGCATCACGATCACGTCCGCCGCGACCACCTGTCACTGGCCGCTCGCGGACGTCGACCACACCATCAACATCATCGACACCCCGGGTCACGTCGACTTCACGGTCGAGGTGGAGCGTTCGCTCCGCGTCCTCGACGGTGCCGTCACCGTGTTCGACGGTGTCGCCGGTGTGGAGCCGCAGTCGGAGACGGTGTGGCGTCAGGCCGACCGCTACGGCGTCCCGCGCATCTGCTTCGTCAACAAGCTGGACCGCACCGGCGCCGAGTTCCACCGCTGCGTCGAGATGATCAAGGACCGCCTCGGCGCGGTCCCGATCGTCATGCAGCTCCCGATCGGTGCCGAAGCCGACTTCCAGGGCGTCGTCGACCTCGTCACCATGAAGGCGTTCGTCTGGTCCGCCGAGGCGACCAAGGGCGAGATGTACGACATCGTCGACATCCCGGCCACGCACACCGAGGCCGCTGAAGAGTGGCGCGCGAAGCTGGTCGAGACCGTCGCCGAGAACGACGACGAGATCATGGAGCTCTTCCTGAACGGCGACGAGCCGTCCGTGGAGCAGCTGCACGCCGCCGTCCGTCGCATCATCCTGGGCTCCGGCAAGGGCAAGGGCGAGCCGACGATCACCGCGGTGTTCTGTGGCACGGCGTTCAAGAACAAGGGCGTTCAGCCCCTGCTCGACGCCGTCGTCCGCTACCTGCCGTCGCCGCTGGACATCGAGGCCATCGAGGGTCACGACGTCCGTGACGCCGAGGTCGTCGTGAAGCGCAAGCCGTCCGACGAAGAGCCGCTCGCGGCCCTCGCGTTCAAGATCATGAGCGACCCGCACCTGGGCAAGCTCACCTTCGTCCGGGTTTACTCGGGACGCCTGGAGGCCGGCACCGCGGTGCTGAACTCCGTCAAGGGCAAGAAGGAGCGCATCGGCAAGATCTACCGCATGCACGCGAACAAGCGTGAGGAGATCGACTCGGTGGGCGCCGGCGACATCGTCGCCGTCATGGGCCTGAAGCAGACCACCACCGGTGAGACGCTGTGCGACGACAAGAAGCCCGTGATCCTGGAGTCCATGGACTTCCCGGCTCCGGTCATCCAGGTCGCGATCGAGCCCAAGTCCAAGGGTGACCAGGAGAAGCTGGGTGTCGCCATCCAGCGTCTCGCGGAGGAGGACCCCTCCTTCCACGTTCACTCGGACGAGGAGACGGGCCAGACCATCCTCGGCGGTATGGGCGAGCTGCACCTTGAGGTGCTGGTCGACCGTATGAAGCGCGAGTTCAAGGTCGAGGCCAACGTCGGCAAGCCGCAGGTCGCGTACCGTGAGACGATCCGCAAGGCCGTCGAGCGTCACGACTACACCCACAAGAAGCAGACCGGTGGTACCGGTCAGTTCGCGAAGGTGCAGATCGCGATCGAGCCGATCACCGAGTCGGACGGCCCGGCGTACGAGTTCGTGAACAAGGTCACCGGTGGCCGCGTCCCGAAGGAGTACATCCCTTCGGTCGACGCCGGTGCGCAGGAGGCCATGCAGTTCGGCATCCTGGCCGGCTACGAGATGACTGGCGTCCGCGTCACGCTTCTCGACGGTGGCTACCACGAGGTCGACTCCTCCGAGCTCGCGTTCAAGATCGCCGGTTCGCAGGCCTTCAAGGAGGCCGCGCGCAAGGCTTCTCCCGTGCTCCTTGAGCCGATGATGGCCGTAGAGGTCACCACGCCCGAGGACTACATGGGTGACGTCATCGGCGACATCAACTCCCGCCGTGGCCAGATCCAGGCCATGGAGGAGCGTCACGGCGCTCGCGTCGTGAAGGGCCTCGTGCCTCTTTCGGAGATGTTCGGCTACGTCGGAGACCTCCGCAGCAAGACTTCGGGTCGCGCCAGCTACTCGATGCAGTTCGACTCCTACGCCGAGGTTCCCCGGAACGTCGCTGAGGAGATCATCGCGAAGGCCAAGGGCGAGTAACTCTTCCGAGTACACGCTTTAGGCTTGTCACCGGCAGCCTCTGGGGCAACAGGAGCAACACTCCCGTTGCCCCGGGGACCGGCCGGCTTTCCAGCAAAGATCACCTGGCGCCGATCTGTAAGGCGTACCAGAACCACTCTCCAGGAGGACCCCCGTGGCGAAGGCGAAGTTCGAGCGGACTAAGCCGCACGTCAACATCGGCACCATTGGTCACATTGACCACGGTAAGACGACCCTCACGGCCGCCATTACCAAGGTGCTGCACGACGCGTACCCGGACCTGAACGAGGCCTCGGCCTTCGACCAGATCGACAAGGCTCCCGAGGAGCGCCAGCGCGGTATCACCATCTCGATCGCGCACGTCGAGTACCAGACCGAGGCGCGTCACTACGCCCACGTCGACTGCCCCGGTCACGCGGACTACATCAAGAACATGATCACCGGTGCCGCGCAGATGGACGGCGCGATCCTCGTGGTCGCCGCCACCGACGGCCCGATGCCGCAGACCAAGGAGCACGTGCTCCTGGCCCGCCAGGTCGGCGTCCCCTACATCGTCGTCGCGCTGAACAAGGCCGACATGGTGGACGACGAGGAGATCCTGGAGCTCGTCGAGCTTGAGGTCCGCGAGCTGCTCTCCGAGTACGAGTTCCCGGGCGACGACCTTCCGGTCGTGCGCGTCTCCGCGCTGAAGGCGCTTGAGGGCGACAAGGAGTGGGGCGAGAAGCTTCTCGGCCTCATGGCTGCCGTCGACGAGGCCATCCCGACCCCGCCGCGTGACACCGAGAAGCCGTTCCTCATGCCCGTCGAGGACGTCTTCACGATCACCGGTCGCGGTACGGTCGTCACCGGCCGTATCGAGCGTGGTGTCCTGAAGGTCAACGAGACCGTCGACATCATCGGTATCAAGGAAGAGAAGACCACCACCACGGTCACCGGTATCGAGATGTTCCGCAAGCTGCTCGACGAGGGCCAGGCGGGCGAGAACGTCGGTCTGCTCCTCCGTGGCATCAAGCGCGAGGACGTCGAGCGCGGCCAGGTCATCATCAAGCCCGGTTCGGTCACGCCGCACACCGAGTTCGAGGCCCAGGCCTACATCCTGTCGAAGGACGAGGGTGGCCGTCACACCCCGTTCTTCAACAACTACCGCCCGCAGTTCTACTTCCGTACCACGGACGTCACGGGTGTCGTCACCCTGCCGGCCGGCACGGAGATGGTCATGCCGGGCGACAACACCGAGATGACGGTCGCGCTGATCCAGCCGGTCGCCATGGAGGAGGGCCTCAAGTTCGCCATCCGTGAGGGTGGTCGTACGGTGGGCGCCGGCCAGGTCACCAAGATCTCGAAGTAGTCTTCGGGTTCTGACCCGGTAGCCCGTCCGCGGGCACCACGTTCCACTGGAGGGCCCCGGCCCACCGCTTCGGCGGTGGGGCGGGGCCCTTCGGCGTTGCCGGCCGCCGGCGGGGCTCGGACGGTACGAGGGCGGTACGGGCGGGGCGGTACGCGGGCGGGTACGGGAAGAGGGCCGCACCCCGGCAGGGGTACGGCCCTCTTCGGCGCAGGCGGCTGGTCAGCGCACGCGCAGCGACTCGGTGTACTCGTTGCAGACGGCGTAGTCGGGCAGCAGACCGGACGCGATGGCGTCGGCCAGCGTCGGGGCGGCCTCGTCGCGCGCGGACAGCAGCGGGATGTCGGCCGGCCACTCGATGCCCAGGTCGGCGTCGAGCGGGTGGACGGAGTGCTCGCCGGTCGGGTTGTACGTCTCCGAGCAGAGGTACGAGAGCGTGGCGTCGTCGGACAGCGCGCAGAAGCCGTGGCCGAGGCCCTCGGGGATGTAGACCGCGCGGCGGTCCACGTCGTCGAGGCGCACGCCCTCCCAGCGGCCGAAGGTCGGGGAGCCGACCCGCAGGTCCACGAGGACGTCGAGCACGGCGCCGCGCACGCAGGTCACGTACTTGGCCTGACCGCGCGGTACGTCGGCGAAGTGGATGCCGCGGACCACGCCGCGCGAGGAGACCGACAGGTTCGCCTGCGCCAGGTTCAGCGGGTGGCCGACGACCTCGGCGAGCCGGTCGAAGCGGTACCACTCGGTGAACAGGCCGCGCGGGTCGCCGTGGAGCTGCGGGGTGACCTCGAAGGCGCCGCCGATGGAGAGTTCGCGGAACTTCACCGCGCCACCTCCTCGTCGAGGAGGGTCAGCAGGTAGTCGCCGTAGCCGCTCTTGACGAGCGGCTCGGCCAGCTCGCGCAGCTGCGCCGAGTCGATGAGGCCGGCCCGCCAGACGGCCTCCTCGATGCAGCCGATCTTGAAGCCCTGGCGCTCCTCGATCACGCGCACGAACTCCGAGGCCTGCACCATCGAGACGAAGGTGCCGGTGTCGAGCCACGCGGTACCGCGGTCCAGTTTGGTCACGTTCAGCTCGCCGGCCTGGAGGTACGCGTCGTTGACGGCGGTGATCTCCAGCTCGCCGCGGGCGCTGGGCTTGAGGTCCCTGGCTATCTCGACGACGCGGTTGTCGTAGAAGTACAGACCCGGCACGGCGTAGCGCGACTTGGGCTGGACCGGCTTCTCCTCGATGGAGATGGCCTGGCCCTCCTCGTCGAACTCGACGACGCCGTACGCCGTCGGGTCGGCCACGGGGTACGCGAACACCCGGCCGCCCTTGGCGTCGGTGTGCTGGGCGAGGCGGGTGCCGAGGCCGCTGCCGTGGAAGATGTTGTCGCCGAGGATCAGCGCGACGGACTCGTCGCCGATGAAGTCGGCGCCGAGGACGAAGGCCTGGGCGATGCCCTCCGGGCGCTCCTGGACGGCGTACTCCAGCCGCAGGCCGAACTGCGAACCGTCGCCGAGCAACCGCTCGAACTGGGCCCGGTCTTCCGGAGTGGTGATGATCAGGATCTCACTGATCCCCGCCATCACCAGGGTGGAGAGGGGGTAATAGATCATCGGCTTGTCGAAGACGGGCAGCAGCTGCTTCGAGACTGCCCGGGTCAGCGGCCAGAGTCGCGATCCGGTGCCACCGGCCAAGAGGATTCCACGCATGGGGAGAACCCTATGCGAGAGCCCGGGAGCGAGCCGAGCCCAGGGCATGTGACGTTCGGCGGACCGCTAGACTCTTCGTATTATGCGCATCCTCGTGACCGGCGGCGCCGGCTTCATCGGTTCAGAATTCGTCCGCCAGCAGTTCGGCGCAGATGCCACGGCGCAGATCACCGTCTTCGACAAGCTGACCTATTCCGGCGTCGAGGCCAATCTGGCTCCGGTCGCCGACCACCCCGGTTACCGCTTCGTCCAGGGCGACATCTGCGACGCCGAGGCCGTCGACCAGGTGATGCCCGGCCACGACGTGGTCGTGCACTTCGCCGCCGAGTCCCACGTGGACCGCTCGATCGCCGGCGCCGGCCCGTTCGTACTGACCAACGTCGTCGGCACCCAGGTCCTCCTGGACGCCGCCCGCAAGCACGGCGTCGGCCGATTCGTGCACATCTCCACGGACGAGGTCTACGGCTCGATCAGCGAGGGCTCCTGGACCGAGGAGTGGCCGCTGGTGCCCAACTCCCCGTACTCCGCCTCCAAGGCGTCGTCCGACCTGCTGGCGCTGGCCTACCACCGCACCCACGGCATGGACGTGGTGGTCACGCGCTGCTCCAACAACTACGGGCACTACCAGTTCCCGGAGAAGGTCATCCCGCTGTTCGTCTCGAACCTGATGGACGGCAGGAAGGTCCCGCTGTACGGCGACGGCGGCAACGTCCGCGACTGGCTGCACGTCTCCGACCACTGCCGCGGTATCGACCTGGCCATGCGCAAGGGCCGGGCCGGCGAGGTCTACAACATCGGCGGCGGCACCGAGCTCACCAACAAGGAGCTCACCGGCGTCCTGCTGGAAGCGGCCGGCCTCGGCTGGGACATGGTCGAGCGGGTCGAGGACCGCAAGGGCCACGACCTGCGCTACTCCATCGACATCAGCAAGATCGGCACGGAGCTCGGCTACGCCCCGCAGGTCACCTTCGAGGACGGCATCAAGGCCACCATCGACTGGTACCGCGAGAACCGCGCCTGGTGGGAGCCGCTCAAGGCGAAGGCGGCGCTGCAGAAGTGACCGCTGACTCCGGGGCCGCGCACTGGCTCGTCACGGGCGCCGCGGGCATGCTCGGCCAGGACGTCCTGGCCGTGCTGGCCGACGCCGGCATCAAGGCCACCGGCCTCGGCCGCGCCGACCTCGACATCACCGACCCGGCCGCCGTCCGCGCCGCGGTCGACGGTGTCGGCGTGGTCGTCAACTGCGCCGCCTGGACCGACGTCGACGGCGCGGAGACGGCCGAGGACGCCGCCACCGCCGTCAACGGCGCAGCCGTACGCGTCCTGGCCGCGGCCTGCGCCGCGGCGGGTGCGCGCCTGCTGCACATCTCCACCGACTACGTGCTGCCCGGGGACGCCTCGCAGCCCTACGGCGAGGACGCCCGGACCAGCCCCGTCAACGCCTACGGCCGCAGCAAGCTGGTCGGCGAGCAGGCCGTGGCCGAGCTGCTGCCGCACGACGGGTACGTGGTCCGCACGGCCTGGCTGTACGGCGAGCACGGGCCGAACTTCGTCGCCACCATGCTCAAGCTCGCGGCCCAGCGGGACACCCTGGACGTGGTCGACGACCAGCACGGCCAGCCCACCTGGTCGTACGCGCTGGCCCGCCGGCTCGTCGAGCTCGGCCTCGCGGCGCTCGACGGCCGCGCCCCCGGCGGCGTCTACCACGGCACCGCGAGCGGCCGGACCACCTGGCTCGGGCTCGCCCGCGAGAGCTACCGCCTCAGCGGGCTCGACCCGGAGCGCATCCGGCCGACCACCTCCGCCGCGTTCGTGCGCCCCGCCGTCCGACCCTCCTTCAGCGTGCTCGCCCACGACCGCTGGGCCGCGGCCGGCCTCCCCCCGCTGCCCGACTGGCGCGACCAGCTGACCGAGGCGCTCGCCACCCCCGGCTTCACCGCCCTCTCCCGTACGGCCCGGGACGGCCGAGCGGGATGAGGACCCTGCTGAACAAGCTGGCCGCGGCGCTGCCGCCGGGCACCGTCGCGGTGGCCGGCGGCACCGTCGTGCTCGGCGCGGCCTCGTACGTCCACCTGGGCGTCGCCGGCCACAGCCTGTCCACGCAGGACATGGCCAACGTCTCGGTGCTGTGGACGATCGTCATGTCCATCGGCATCGGCGTGTTCTTCCCCATCGAGCAGGAACTGACCCGGATCGTCTCCGCCCGCGCGGTACTCGGCCACGGCGCCGCCCCCGTGCTGCGCCGGGCCACCCTGCTGACGGCCGCGGTGCTCGGCGCGACCCTGCTGGTGCTCGCGGTGGGCGCGGGCCCGATCGCCGACCTGCTCTTCCGCGGCGACCGCGCGCTGGTCGCGGCGCTCGGCGGCGCGTTCACGGGCATGGCCGTCTGCTACCTCACCCGGGGCGTCCTCGCGGGCCTCGGCCGGTTCGGAGCGTACGGCGCCCAGCTGGCCGTCGACGGGGGCCTGCGGATCGCGCTCGCCTTCGGCTGCGCGCTGGGCGGCCTGGACTCGGCGCTCGCCTTCAGCCTGGTCCTGGCCGTCGCCCCGGTCGTCGCCACCCTGGTCACCCTGCCCGCGCTGCTGCGGGCGGTCGGACCGGGCGAGCGGATCGCCTGGCGGGAGCTGTACAGCGGGCTCGGCCTGCTGATCTGCGCCACCCTGCTGTCCCAGGTCGTCGTCAACGCGGCCGTCATGAGCACCAAGCTGCTGGCCCCCGAGGACAGCGTGCTGATCGCCGCACTCCTGAACGCGCTCGTCCTGGCGCGGGTGCCGCTCTTCGTCTTCGGCTCGCTGCAGGCCTCACTGCTGAACGGCCTCAGCGGCGCGTTCACGGCCGGAGACCGCCTCGCGTTCTGGGCGATGCTGCGCCGCATCGGCGTCGTCGTCGGCCTGCTCGGCCTGCTCGGCGGCGTGCCCGCCACCGCGCTGGGGCCGTGGCTGATCGGCGTGCTCTTCGACGCCCAACCCGTCCTCGGCTGCCTCGACTTCTTCCTGCTGTCCGCCGGCACCGTCGCGTACATGTTCGCGATGGTGCTCGGACAGGCGCTCATGGTATTCAAACGGCACAACCTGCAGTTGCTCTGCTGGGCGGTCGGCACCGCCGTGCTCGTGGGCACCACCCTCGTACCGGGTGACGTGGCCACGCGCGTGATCGTCGCCTACGCCCTCGGCTCGCTCGCCACCGTGCTCGCTATGCTGGCAGCCCTGAGGCTGAGCTTTCCCGGAGCGACTGCGGCGGTCCCCGAAGGACCCGGGCAGACGGTCGACGCGGGCAGCCCGGGTGTCGGTGCGACCGGAAGATGAAGCTGCCCGCCCCCGACGCCACCCCCATCACCGAGCACGCGTCCGTGCCACATTCCGCTGGAGCTACCGTGTCCCAATACGACGATGTCTGGCTGGTCATACCGGCCTATAACGAGGGCCAGGTGATCGCCGAGGTGGTCGAGGGGGCCCGCAAGACGTTCCCCAACATCGTCGTCGTCGACGACGGCAGCACCGACGACTCGGCCGAGCACATCGCCTCCACCGGAGCCCACCTGGTCCGGCACCCGGTCAACCTGGGCCAGGGCGCCGCCCTGCAGACGGGCCTGACGTACGCGCTCGCGCAGCCCGGGGCCCAGTACTTCGCGACCTTCGACGCGGACGGCCAGCACCAGACCAAGGACGTCGAGACCATGGTCGCCGTGCTGCGCGCCGGCGAGGCGGACGTCGTCCTCGGCTCCCGGTTCATCGAGCAGAACGGCCAGGTGCCGTGGATCAAGCAGGTCGTGCTGCGCACGGCCGCCGCCGTCAGCCCGACCGCGCGCAAGCTCAAGCTCACCGACGCGCACAACGGCCTGCGGGTGCTGTCCCGCGCGGCCGCCGAGCAGTTGAAGATCACGATGAACGGCATGGCCCACGCGTCCGAGCTCGTCGGCTTCCTGGCCGGCTCCGAGCTGCGTGTGACCGAGGTGCCGGTGGACATCCTGTACACCGACTACTCACGCGCCAAGGGTCAGTCCCTGATCAACGGCGTCAACATCCTTTTTGACATTTCGCTGCGGGAGCGTGGGCGTCGATGAAGTACTTCTGGATCCAGCTGCTGCTGATCCTCGGATCCGTGTCCATGGCCCTCATGTTCATACGGACCTGGGGCCAGGCGAAGAACCGCGCCTGGAAGCGGATCGCGTTCTCGGTGTTCGTCGTCGTCAACGTGTACGCCGTACTGCGTCCGACCGACGTCACCTGGCTCGCCCAGCAGCTCGGCGTCGGCCGCGGCACCGACCTGGTGCTCTACGTGATGGTGCTCGCGATGGGCTTCCTCACCCTGAACACCTTCCTGCGCTTCCGCTCCCTGGAGAAGAAGATCACCGACCTGGCCCGGACGGTGGCGATCAACGAGGGCATGCGGCACAACGACGAGCGCCTGGCCCAGGACGCCGTCGCCCCGGTGCTGCCCGCGCCCTCGGCCACCGCACCGACCCCGGAGCCCGCGGCGGCGGAGCCCGCGCCCGCCGGCGACTCAGTGAAGGCCTGACGCCCGTGGTGACCTTCGACTTCATGCTCCCCTACTACGGGGACGTGCGGCTGATGCAGGACGCCGTGCGCAGTGTCCTGGCGCAGACCGACCCGGACTTCCGGCTCGTCGTCATCGACGACGGCAAGGAGCCCGAGGTACCGGGCTGGTTCGAGCGGCTCGGCGACGACCGGGTGCACTACACGCGCAACGAGCAGAACCTCGGCATCACCAAGAACTTCCAGAAGTGCGCCCGGCTCTCCGAGGCCGACTACGTGGTCATCATGGGCTGCGACGACCTGCTGCACCCGCACTACCTGGAGACCGTCCGGGCCGTCATCGGGGACCACCCCGGCATCGGCATGGTCCAGCCCGGCGTCGACGTCATCGACGGCGAGGGCCGGGTGACCCAGGGCCTCGCGGACCACACCAAGAAGCGGCTCTACGCACCCCAGGTCCAGGGACGCCGGGTGATGGGCGGCGAGGAACTGGCCGCGAGCGTGCTGCGCGGCAACTGGCTGTACTTCCCGTCGATCGCCTGGCGCGGCGAGGCCCTGCGCGAGGTGAACTTCCGCGACGACTACTCCGTCATCCAGGACCTCGCGCTCGTCGTCGACCTGCTCGAAAGCGGCGAGCGGATGGTGATCGACCACTCCACCACCGTCTTCCAGTACCGCCGGCACGCCGTCAGCGAGTCCTCGGTGCAGGCCTTCTCCGGCACCCGCTTCGCCGAGGCCGAGCGGTACTTCGCCGCCGTGGCCGCGCGCATGGACGCCCGCGGCTGGCCCAAGGCGGCCCGCGCGGCGCGTTTCCACAGCGCCTCCCGGCTGCACGCGCTCACCATGCTTCCCGGCGCACTGCGCCGCGGGCACCGCGAAGGCGCCCGCACCCTGGCGCGGCACGCCTTCACCTCCGGGCAGAGCTGAGCGATCCCGCACACCACGGAACGGACTGAGATGACACATCTGGCCCCCGGGGAAATCGGCGAGGCCGGCCCGGCGCACGTCCCCGCCGAGAGGGCGCGGGACACGAGCCCCCCGTCCGTCCCGCGGATGCGCGCGTGGCTGTCCCGGCGCTGGGTCCTCGCGCTGGCCGAGATCGTGGTCTCCGTCGTGGCGGCCCTCGGCTTCACCCTGCTGAGCCGGCACATCAGCGTCAACCCGATGAACCGGATCGGCCAGGTCAGCGGTCTCGCCAAGCTCCAGCTGTACGTGGCCGTACTCGGCCTGCCGCTGCTCGGGCTGCTGCTCCTCACCGCCTACCGGGGCTCGGCCCGCCGCCACCAGCTCGTCAAGCGGCTGGTCTGCGCCGCTCTGGCCGGACTGGTCACCGGAGTGGTGGCGGGGGGAGTGGTCGTCGCGCTGCGCGGGACGCCCCATCCGCTCGGCGGCCAGGAGGGCGACCCGAGCGTCCTCGTGGAGATGGCCAACTCCTTCCTGTCGGGCGAGGGCGTGTCCGGCATCTACCCGCCGGCGTTCCCGGCGCTGATGGCCCTGTGGGCCAAGGTCCGCTACGACGGCCTCGGCGGGGCGGGCTTCGCCCTGCACGACCTCCAGATCATCTGCAGCGCCCTGGTCGGCCCGATGGCGTACCTGGCCTGGCGGCTGCTGCTCCGCCCGTTCTGGGCCCTGCTGATCGCCGTCCCGGCCGCCGTGCTCTTCCTCGACCCGGTCCGCCCGTACAGCCACGTCGTGATGATCGTGCTGCTGCCGCTCCTGGGGTTCTGCTTCCAGGAGCTGCGGCGCGCGAGCGGCCGTACCGGCAAGTCCCTCGTACTGCGCGGAGCGGGCCTCGGCCTGATCTTCGGCGTGCTGTTCCTCTGGTACTCCGGCTGGTTCGTCTGGGCCGCGCCCGGGGCCGCCGTCCTGTTCCTCTTCCTCTTCCCGTGGCGGGCCGGCGCCCCGGCGGTGAAGAAGGCGGCCCTCTTCGTCGGGTCCGTCCTGGCCACGGCCGGGATCGTCGGCGCCCCGTTGCTCTACCAGATGGCGCGGCTCGGCTCGCAGACCCCGGACCGGTACGCCTACCTCGGGGTGTACGTCGACCCGGCCTACGTGCTGGGCTGGATCTCCGACCGGACCGGCTACATCAAGTACCACCAGTGGCCGGTGTCGGGCGAGATGGCCGGCCAGAGCGGCTTCGCGCTGCTGCTGATCCTCGGTGTGGGCCTCGGTGTGGGCCTGGGCCTGCGCGGCATCATGGTCCGTACCGCCGCCGCGGTGCTCGCGGGCGCCTGGCTGGCCCGGTTCTGGTTCGCCTCGCACATGGCGCACGACAAGGCGGTCCAGCTGTTCCCGCGGACCACCTGGATCATCATGTACGCGCTGATGATCCTGGCCGTCCTCGGCGTGATGGCGGCGGTCCAGCGGGGCTCCGGCTGGACCGAGCGGACCCTGCGGCCGGCCGGCGCCTCCCCCTCGTCGCGGGTCGTCCCGCGCCGGGTGGTCCGCCAGCTCTCGGCCGGCATGGTGTGCGCGGTCGCGCTGTTCGCCACGATGGGGGCGTCCTGGTCGGCGAATCGCTACATGCCGACGCACGAGGACACCAACCTCATGGGCCTCGACGCCTGGCGCGCGCACGACATCGAGCTCCCCGACGGCACGTGCCCGCGCTTCGCGCCGAACAAGGACTGCGAGGACCTCCAGATCAAGCGCTGGAAGCAGTTCGCGGACGACGGCCAGATCTGGTGCGCCAACATCGTGGCCGCCGACTGGCCCGCGATCTGCGGCCGTCGGGCGCCATTCAAGGACAAGTCGGTGGAATAGCACCCGTGTGCGACGTCCGTCACTCCTGAGTCACCCGCCCCACCCTCACCGGCCGTCACTACGAGCCAGTAGGATCCCGCCGACCAGTGCTGTCATCTGGGCGTTCAGTCATAGGGGTTGGGGACAACTTGAGAATAGGTCGTGTGCGCGGCACGGCGATGGCCGCCGCGCTCGCCGCCGTGGCGGTCCTGGGCATACAGGGCGTCGCCAACGGCACCGGGGTGTTCGGCGGTGAGGACGAGGTGTCGCCGTACAGCGCGTCCGCCCGTGAGAGGGGCCCCGTCGAGGGGGAGGTGCACAAGCTCGCCCTGGAGGTGAAGGCGAGCGACGAGGCCGTCCTCTCCAAGCGGGACACCGAGCCCTTCGGGCTCCTCGGAGTGTCCTGGAAGGACCCCGAGGCCGAGGTCAAGGGCGCCATCGAGGCCCGGACCCGGGACGCCGACTCCGGCACGTGGTCGAAGTGGGTCACCCTGGAGCAGGCCGAGTCGGGTCTCGACGGCAAGCGGCCGGGCCTGCGCGGCGCCACCGAGCCCGTCTGGGTCGGCCCGTCGGACGGCGCCGAGGTACGGGTGACCGGTGAGGGCGCCGCTCTGCCCGCGGGCATGGAGCTCACCCTGGTGGACCCGGGCGCCGGGGCGTCCGCCAAGAAGAAGGGCGGCCTGAGCCTGGGGCCCGCCGCCTTCGCCGCCGACCCGGTCCCGCCGACCCCCGCCGCACCGCCCACGACTCCGGGACCGGAGTCGACGGCGCCGCGGCCGGACGTCGTCTCGCGCGTGCAGTGGGGCGCCGACGAGTCCCTGAACAACGAGGGCCCGATCTACCTGCCCGGGGCCAAGGTCAAGGCCGTCTTCGTCCACCACACCGCGGCCACCGCGCCGTACGAGTGCTCCGAGTCCGCCGCGATCGTGCGGAGCATCCACGTCTACCACGTGAACACCAACAAGTGGCGCGACGTCGGCTACAACTTCCTCGTCGACAAGTGCGGGACGATCTTCGAGGGCCGCCAGGGCGGTGTGGACCAGCCCGTGCTGGGCGCCCACACCTACGGCTGGAACTCCGAGTCGACGAGCGTCTCCGTACTCGGCGACTACACCAACGCGGGGGCCTCCGCCGCCGCCCTGGAGTCCATATCCAAGGTCGCGGCCTACAAGCTCGGCCAGTACGACGGCGACATGAACGGCACCACGACGCTCACCGCCGGCGCCACCCAGTCCAACCACCACCGCGAGAACTTCACCGCCGGGCAGACGTACACGTTCAAGACGGTCTCGGGCCACCGGGACGGCTTCAACACCGAGTGCCCCGGCACCGCGCTGTACCCGCAGCTGGACACGATCCGCACGTCCGGCCCCGCGGCCCAGCTGAAGATCGCTTCGGTGAACGGCAAGGCGGCCCAGCCGGGCGCCGTGCTCCCGTCCGGCGCGGCCCTGACGGTCGACTGGACCACCAGCACGATCAGCGGCCGGCTCACCAGGTTCGAGCTGCTGGTGGACGGCCGGCCGGCCGCGGTCACCGGCGCGGGGGACCGCAGGGCGAGCGCCATCGTGTCCGAGGGCAGCCACCAGGTCCAGGTCCGGGCCACCGCCGCCAACGGCAAGGTCTCCACGAGCCTCGCTGTCACCGTCGACGCGGACGTCGACGGCGCCACCTTCGTGCCCCTCGCCCCGAAGCGCCTGATGGACACCCGCTCGGGTCTGGGCGTCCGCCAGGGCCCGGTCGGCGGCCAGGGCGTCGTCACCCTGCCGGTGTCCGCCGCCACCGGAGCGGCGCCGGGGACCGTCACCGCCGTCGTCCTCAACGTCACCGCGACGAACCCGACCGAGTCGAGCTTCGTGGCCGCCTACCCGAGCGGTACGACCCGCTCCAGCGCCTCGAACCTGAACGTCACTCCCGGCCGGACGATCCCGAACCTGGTGGTCGTGCCCGTCGTGGACGGAAGCGTCAGCTTCTTCAACAACTCGGGCAGCGTCGACCTGATCGCCGACATCACCGGCTACTTCACCGCCGGCAGCGGCGGCGCGAAGCAGGTCAACTTCGGCCCCAAGCGCCTGATGGACACCCGCTCGGGTCTGGGCGTCCGCCAGGGCCCGGTCGGCGGCCAGGGCGTGGTGACCCTGCCGGTGGCGGGCGTCGACGGCGTTCCCGCGACCGGTGTGAAGGCCGTCGTCCTGAACGTGACGGCGACCAACCCCACCGAGTCGAGCCACGTCTCGGTCTTCCCGAGCGGCACGACCCGCTCCAGCGCCTCGAACCTGAACTTCACCCCCGGTCTGACGATCCCGAACCTGGTGATCGTGCCCGTGGTGGACGGGAAGGTCAGCTTCTTCAACAACTCGGGCAACGTGGACCTGATCGCGGACATCACCGGCTACTTCTCGGACGACGCCGGCGGCGCCGAGCACGCGAACCTGGCGCCGACCCGTCTGATGGACACCCGCTCGGGCCTCGGCGTCCGCAAGGGCCCGGTCGGCGGCCAGGGCGTGGTGACCCTGCCGGTCGCCGGCGTCCAGGGCGTCCCCGCGACCGGCGTGAAGGCCGTGATCCTGAACGTGACGGCGACCAACCCGACCGAGTCGAGCCACGTCTCGGTCTTCCCGAGCGGCACGACCCGCTCCAGCGCCTCGAACCTGAACTTCACCCGGGGTCTGACGATCCCGAACCTGGTGGTGGTCCCGGTCGTGGACGGGAAGGTCAGCTTCTACAACAACTCGGGCGACGTGGATCTCATCGCGGACATCACCGGCTATTTCAGCTAGCCGCCTGAGCACGCCCTTACGCAGGTGAGAGGCCTCGCACCCCAGGGTGCGGGGCCTCTCGCGCGTATCGCGGCGGCGGGCGCGGACCGGCGCGGGCCCGCGGGACCGGGCGGGGCGCCCGGCCCCGGACGGGCCGCCGCCGGGCCGCGGGAGGGACACGCGGCGTCCGGCTTGACCACGCAGCGTGGCGGGGTATTCTCTTCGGCCCGATTGGCGCCATACGTGCCTCGTATGGCAGACTACTCAAGTTGCTCGGTTGAGTGCCGATGCTGCGCGCCTCCCGCCGGGAGGACCGGAAGCGAGTCCCACAGTACTCGTCGTCCTTAATCTGCCTTTCGGGGCAGCAATGGGGACGGACGTACGGGAATCTTCTGGGAAGTGTCAGCACGGTGCACACCAGGCACTCGGTGGGTGTTTCTCCCCCGAACCGCGGTCCAGGGACCGCACCCCCTTGGAGAGGGAATTTCCGTATGGGAATTTTCTGTAGAGGGAGTGCGACACGCCCGACCGCGTGGGTCGGAGGAGGGGCCGCGGGACATCCGTCCCGCAGCCGGCCGGGGGCCAGAGCGTTTTCACATACAGACAGGACTACGGAGTAGCCATGGCGGGACAGAAGATCCGCATCCGGCTCAAGGCCTACGACCACGAGGTCATCGATTCCTCGGCGAAGAAGATCGTCGAGACGGTGACGCGCACTGGTGCGTCGGTCGCGGGCCCGGTGCCGCTGCCCACTGAGAAGAACGTGTACTGCGTCATCAAGTCGCCGCACAAGTACAAGGACTCGCGCGAGCACTTCGAGATGCGCACGCACAAGCGCCTGATCGACATCCTCGACCCGACCCCCAAGACCGTTGACTCGCTGATGCGCCTGGACCTTCCGGCCGGCGTTGACATCGAGATCAAGCTCTGAGAGGCGTCGAGAAGATGGCAAAGCAGATCAAGGGCGTCCTGGGCGAGAAGCTCGGCATGACCCAGGTCTGGGACGAGAACAACCGTGTCGTCCCGGTAACCGTGGTCAAGGCCGGACCCTGCGTCGTTACCCAGGTCCGTACGAACGACATCGACGGCTACGAGTCGGTCCAGATCGCCTTCGGCGAGATCGACCCGCGCAAGGTGAACAAGCCCCTCAAGGGCCACTTCGCCAAGGCCGACGTGACCCCCCGCCGCCACCTGGTGGAGCTCCGCACCTCCGACGCCAGCGAGTACACGCTCGGCCAGGAGATCACTGCTGAGGTGTTCGAGTCCGGCGTCAAGGTCGACGTCACGGGCAACAGCAAGGGCAAGGGCTTCGCCGGTGTCATGAAGCGGCACAACTTCCGGGGCCTCGGCGCCGGTCACGGTGTGCAGCGCAAGCACCGCTCCCCCGGTTCGATCGGTGGCTGCGCCACCCCTGGGCGTGTCTTCAAGGGCATGCGCATGGCCGGTCGCATGGGTAACGAGCGTGTCACCACCCAGAACCTGACCATCCACGCGGTTGACGCGGAGAAGGGTCTGCTCCTCATCAAGGGTGCGGTCCCCGGTCCGAACGGCGGCCTCGTCCTGGTCCGTACCGCGGCCAAGGGGGCTTGAGGTAATGAGCACCATTGACATCCTTTCGCCGGCAGGCGACAAGGCCGGTACCGTCGATCTCCCCGCGGAGATCTTCGACGCGAAGACCAGCGTTCCGCTGATCCACCAGGTCGTTGTCGCCCAGCTGGCTGCTGCCCGTCAGGGCACGCACAAGACCAAGCGTCGCGGCGAAGTCCGTGGTGGTGGCCGCAAGCCGTACCGCCAGAAGGGCACCGGCCGCGCGCGCCAGGGTTCGACCCGTGCGCCGCAGTTCGTCGGCGGTGGCGTCGTCCACGGCCCGCAGCCGCGTGACTACTCCCAGCGGACCCCGAAGAAGATGAAGGCCGCCGCCCTCCGCGGTGCCCTCTCGGACCGTGCGCGTCACTCCCGCATCCACGTCGTCACCGGCGTGGTCGAGGGTTCCGCCTCCACGAAGGCCGCCAAGACGCTGTTCGGCAAGATCTCGGAGCGCAAGAACCTGCTCCTGGTCGTCGAGCGCGCCGACGAGGCCGCGTGGCTGTCCGCCCGCAACCTGCCCCAGGTCCACATCCTGGAGCCGGGCCAGCTGAACACGTACGACGTGATCGTCTCTGACGACGTGGTCTTCACTCAGGCCGCTTTCGAGTCCTTCGTGTCTGGCCCCAAGGCCGATGAGACCGAAGGGAGCGACGCCTGATGTCTGAGGCGACCGTTACCAGCAAGACCTTCACTGACCCGCGCGACCTGCTGATCAAGCCGGTTGTCTCGGAGAAGAGCTACGCGCTGCTGGACGAGAACAAGTACACGTTCATCGTCGCGCCCGGCTCCAACAAGACCCAGATCAAGCAGGCCGTCGAGGCGGTCTTCGGGGTCAAGGTCACCGGGGTCAACACGATCAACCGTCAGGGTAAGCGCAAGCGCACCAAGACCGGTTTCGGCAAGCGCGCTGACACCAAGCGCGCCATCGTGACCCTCGCTGAGGGCGACCGAATCGACATCTTCGGCGGCCAGGGCTCCTAACGGAGTCCTGAGTCGTCCGGAATCGGACGAGGACTGAGAAATGGGTATCCGCAAGTACAAGCCGACGACCCCGGGCCGTCGTGGCTCCAGCGTCGCCGACTTTGTCGAGATCACGCGGTCCACGCCGGAGAAGTCGCTGGTTCGCCCCCTGCACAGCAAGGGCGGCCGTAACAACACCGGTCGGATCACCGTTCGCCACCAGGGTGGTGGACACAAGCGCGCCTACCGCGTGATCGACTTCCGTCGTCACGACAAGGACGGCGTGCCGGCCAAGGTCGCGCACATCGAGTACGACCCCAACCGCACCGCGCGCATCGCGCTCCTGCACTACGCGGACGGCGAGAAGCGCTACATCATCGCGCCGAAGGCTCTGAAGCAGGGCGACCGGATTGAGAACGGCCCCACGGCCGACATCAAGCCCGGTAACAACCTGGCGCTCCGCAACATCCCGGTCGGTACCACGATCCACGCGATCGAGCTCCGTCCCGGTGGTGGCGCCAAGTTCGCCCGCTCCGCTGGTGCCTCCGTGCAGCTGCTGGCGAAGGAGGGCACCATGGCCCACCTTCGTATGCCGTCCGGTGAGATCCGTCTCGTCGACGCGCGCTGCCGCGCCACGGTCGGCGAGGTCGGCAACGCCGAGCAGTCGAACATCAACTGGGGCAAGGCCGGCCGCATGCGCTGGAAGGGCGTTCGCCCGTCCGTCCGCGGTGTCGCGATGAACCCGGTTGACCACCCGCACGGTGGTGGTGAGGGCAAGACCAGTGGTGGTCGCCACCCGGTCTCCCCGTGGGGTCAGAAGGAGGGTCGTACTCGCTCGCCGAAGAAGGCTTCGAGCAAGTACATCGTCCGCCGCCGCAAGACGAACAAGAAGCGCTAGGAGCGGGTTTAGATGCCGCGCAGTCTCAAGAAGGGGCCCTTCGTCGACGACCACCTCGTAAAGAAGGTGGACGTCCAGAACGAAGCCGGCACCAAGAACGTCATCAAGACCTGGTCCCGTCGCTCGATGATCATCCCCAGCATGCTGGGTCACACCATCGCGGTGCACAACGGCAAGACCCACGTCCCGGTGTTCGTCACCGAGTCGATGGTCGGCCACAAGCTCGGCGAGTTCTCGCCGACTCGCACCTTCCGCGGCCACGTCAAGGACGACCGGAAGTCGAAGCGCCGCTAAAGGCGGGGTGGTTACGACTATGACTTACACCGAAGGGACAACCATGGAAGCCAGGGCCCAGGCGCGGTACATCCGCGTCACGCCCATGAAGGCCCGCCGAGTGGTGGACCTTATCCGTGGCATGGATGCCACGGAGGCTCAGGCGGTCCTGCGTTTCGCCCCGCAGGCCGCGAGCGTGCCGGTCGGCAAGGTGCTGGACAGCGCCATTGCCAACGCCGCACACAACTACAACCACCCGGACGCCTCTTCGCTGTTCATCAGCGAGGCGTTCGTGGACGAGGGTCCGACCCTGAAGCGGTTCCGTCCGCGTGCCCAGGGCCGTGCCTACCGGATCCGCAAGCGGACCAGCCACATCACCGTGGTCGTCAGCAGCAAGGAAGGTTCCCGGTAATGGGCCAGAAGGTAAACCCGCACGGGTTCCGGCTCGGCATCACCACCGACTTCAAGTCGCGTTGGTACGCCGACAAGCTGTACAAGGACTACGTCAAGGAAGACGTGGCCATCCGTCGGATGATGACGTCCGGCATGGAGCGCGCCGGCATCTCGAAGGTTGAGATCGAGCGCACCCGTGACCGCGTGCGTGTGGACATCCACACCGCTCGTCCGGGCATCGTCATCGGCCGCCGTGGCGCCGAGGCCGACCGCATTCGCGGCGACCTCGAAAAGCTCACGGGCAAGCAGGTCCAGCTGAACATTCTTGAGGTCAAGAACCCCGAGCTCGACGCTCAGCTGGTTGCCCAGGCCGTTGCCGAGCAGCTCTCCTCCCGCGTCTCCTTCCGTCGCGCCATGCGTAAGAGCATGCAGGGCACGATGAAGGCCGGCGCCAAGGGCATCAAGATCCAGTGTGGTGGCCGTCTCGGCGGCGCCGAGATGTCCCGCTCCGAGTTCTACCGCGAGGGCCGTGTGCCGCTGCACACGCTGCGCGCGAACGTGGACTACGGCTTCTTCGAGGCCAAGACCACCTTCGGCCGTATCGGTGTGAAGGTCTGGATCTACAAGGGCGACGTCAAGAACATCGCCGAGGTTCGCGCCGAGAACGCTGCGGCCCGTGCGGGTAACCGCCCGGCCCGTGGCGCGCAGGGCGCTGGCGACCGTCCCGCCGGCCGTGGTGGCCGTGGTGGCGAGCGCGGCGGCCGTGGTGGCCGCAAGCCGCAGCAGGCTGCTGGTGCCGA
The DNA here is from genome assembly GCF_042716255.1 of Streptomyces sp. NPDC058662. Classification (NCBI taxonomy): domain Bacteria; kingdom Bacillati; phylum Actinomycetota; class Actinomycetes; order Kitasatosporales; family Streptomycetaceae; genus Streptomyces; species Streptomyces sp. NPDC058662. The sequence continues at coordinate 21,361 of NZ_JBHXRU010000029.1, forward strand.
GGCCCCCAAGGCCGACGCTCCCGCCGCCGCTCCGGCCGAGAGCACCGGAACGGAGGCCTGACCGACATGCTGATCCCTCGTAGGGTCAAGCACCGCAAGCAGCACCACCCCAAGCGCAGTGGTATGGCGAAGGGCGGTACTGAGGTCACGTTCGGCGAGTACGGCATCCAGGCGCTGACCCCGGCGTACGTGACGAACCGCCAGATCGAGGCGGCTCGTATTGCGATGACCCGCCACATCAAGCGTGGCGGCAAGGTCTGGATCAACATCTACCCGGACCGCCCGCTGACGAAGAAGCCTGCCGAGACCCGCATGGGTTCCGGTAAGGGTTCTCCCGAGTGGTGGATCGCCAACGTGCACCCGGGTCGGGTCATGTTCGAGCTGTCCTACCCGAACGAGAAGATTGCTCGTGAGGCGCTCACCCGCGCTGCTCACAAGCTTCCGATGAAGTGCCGGATTGTTCGGCGCGAGGCAGGTGAGTCGTGATGGCGACGGGAACCAAGGCGTCCGAGCTGCGTGAGCTCGGCAACGAGGAGCTCGTTGGCAAGCTGCGCGAGGCCAAGGAGGAGCTGTTCAAGCTCCGCTTCCAGGCGGCCACGGGTCAGCTGGAGAACAACGGCCGGCTCAAGTCCGTCCGTAAGGACATCGCTCGCATCTACACCCTGATGCACGAGCGTGAGCTCGGTATCGAGACGGTGGAGAGCGCCTGATGAGCGAGAACAACGTGACTGACAACGCAGCGAACAGCGGCTCCGCCGCGGGCGAGCGCGGTTTCCGCAAGACCCGTGAGGGTCTCGTCGTCAGCGACAAGATGGACAAGACTGTCGTCGTCGCCGTCGAGGACCGCGTCAAGCACGCCCTGTACGGCAAGGTCATCCGCCGTACGAACAAGCTCAAGGCTCACGACGAGCAGAACGCTGCCGGCGTCGGCGACCGCGTCCTCATCATGGAGACGCGTCCGCTGTCGGCGAGCAAGCGGTGGCGCATCGTCGAGATCCTCGAAAAGGCCAAGTAAGCACCTGAGGGGTTTCCCTCAGGTTCGTTCCGCCAGGCTCGGTGGGGGCGGTAGCTCTTAGGAGCGAGGCCCCCGCCGGGAACCGGCAGACAATCAGGAGATACACGTGATCCAGCAGGAGTCGCGACTGCGTATCGCCGACAACACTGGTGCCAAGGAAATCCTTTGCATCCGTGTTCTCGGTGGTTCCGGTCGCCGCTACGCGGGCATCGGTGACGTCATCGTCGCCACCGTCAAGGACGCGATCCCCGGTGGCAACGTGAAGAAGGGTGACGTCGTCAAGGCTGTCATCGTTCGCACCGTCAAGGAGCGTCGCCGCCAGGACGGCTCGTACATCCGCTTTGACGAGAACGCCGCCGTCATTCTCAAGAACGACGGCGACCCTCGCGGCACCCGTATCTTCGGCCCGGTGGGCCGTGAGCTGCGCGAGAAGAAGTTCATGAAGATCATCTCGCTCGCGCCGGAGGTGCTGTAAGCATGAAGATCAAGAAGGGCGACCTGGTTCAGGTCATCACCGGTAAGGACAAGGGCAAGCAGGGCAAGGTCATCATGGCCATCCCTACTGAGAACCGTGTCCTCGTCGAGGGTGTCAACCGGGTCAAGAAGCACACCAAGGCCGGTCAGACCGCTGGTGGTTCGCAGACCGGCGGCATCGTGATCGTCGAGGCGCCGATCCACGTCAGCAACGTTCAGCTGGTTGTGGAGAAGGACGGCCAGAAGGTCGTTACCCGCGTCGGTTTCCGCTTCGATGACGAGGGCAACAAGATCCGCGTTGCCAAGCGGACGGGTGAGGACATCTGATGGCTACCACTCCGCGTCTCAAGACGAAGTACCGCGAGGACATCGCGGGCAAGCTGCGTGAGGAGTTCTCCTACGAGAACGTCATGCAGATCCCCGGCCTCGTGAAGATCGTGGTCAACATGGGTGTGGGCGACGCCGCCCGCGACTCCAAGCTGATCGACGGCGCCATCAAGGACCTGACGACGATCACCGGTCAGAAGCCGGCCGTCACGAAGGCCCGGAAGTCCATCGCGCAGTTCAAGCTGCGCGAGGGTCAGCCGATCGGCTGCCACGTCACCCTCCGTGGTGACCGCATGTGGGAGTTCCTGGACCGTACGCTGTCGCTCGCGCTGCCGCGTATCCGTGACTTCCGCGGTCTGTCGCCGAAGCAGTTCGACGGCCGTGGCAACTACACCTTCGGTCTCACGGAGCAGGTCATGTTCCACGAGATCGACCAGGACAAGATCGACCGTACCCGGGGTATGGACATCACCGTGGTCACCACGGCGACCAACGACGACGAGGGCCGCGCCCTCCTTCGTCACCTCGGCTTCCCCTTCAAGGAGGCGTAAGCGAGATGGCGAAGAAGGCTCTCATCGCGAAGGCTGCCCGCAAGCCCAAGTTCGGTGTGCGTGCGTACACCCGCTGCCAGCGCTGCGGTCGCCCCCACTCCGTGTACCGCAAGTTCGGCCTGTGCCGCGTCTGCCTTCGTGAGATGGCTCACCGTGGCGAGCTGCCGGGCGTGACCAAGAGCTCCTGGTAAACACCCTCGTCCGCAAGGACTTGGGCACTACCAGGCACTCTCGGTAAGCATCTGGACGGTGGGTGCCCAGCCGCGCATGCCTTAGGCTTGTGTGGTTGGGCGTCCGCCGCCCATAACGACTTACTACGCCGTAGGTCCCCGCACCGCACCCGTCCCGCCACTGAGCGGGGAGAGGGATGGCGCATACAGGAAACCCCGGCGAGAGAGGCCGAAGGCCACTTCATGACCATGACTGACCCGATCGCAGACATGCTCACGCGTCTGCGTAACGCTAACTCGGCGTACCACGACACTGTCGTGATGCCGCACAGCAAGATCAAGTCGCACATCGCAGAGATCCTCAAGCAGGAGGGTTTCATCACCGGCTGGAAGGTCGAGGACGCCGAGGTCGGCAAGAACCTCGTCCTTGAGCTGAAGTTCGGGCCGAACCGTGAGCGCTCCATCGCGGGCATCAAGCGGATCTCGAAGCCCGGTCTGCGTGTGTACGCGAAGTCCACCAACCTGCCGAAGGTCCTCGGTGGCCTGGGCGTGGCGATCATCTCCACGTCCCACGGTCTCCTGACCGGCCAGCAGGCAGGCAAGAAGGGCGTAGGTGGGGAAGTCCTCGCCTACGTCTGGTAGTCGGGAACGGAGGAAAAGCAATGTCGCGAATCGGCAAGCTCCCCATCCAGGTTCCCGCCGGTGTGGACGTCACCATCGATGGCAACACGGTTGCAGTGAAGGGCCCCAAGGGCTCCCTGGCGCACACCGTTAAGGCGCCCATCGCAGTCGTCAAGGGCGAGGACGGCGTTCTGAACGTCACCCGCCCGAACGACGAGCGTCAGAACAAGGCCCTGCACGGCCTGTCCCGCACGCTGGTGGCGAACATGATCACCGGTGTGACCACGGGGTACGTCAAGGCTCTCGAAATCAGCGGTGTCGGTTACCGCGTGGCCGCGAAGGGCTCCAACCTGGAGTTCCAGCTCGGCTACAGCCACCCGATCCTGGTGGAGGCGCCCGAGGGCATCTCCTTCAAGGTCGAGTCGCCGACCAAGTTCTCGGTCGAGGGCATCGACAAGCAGAAGGTCGGCGAGGTCGCCGCCAACATCCGCAAGCTGCGGAAGCCCGACCCGTACAAGGCCAAGGGTGTCAAGTACGCCGGCGAAGTCATCCGCCGCAAGGTCGGAAAGGCTGGTAAGTAGCCATGGCATACGGTGTGAAGATCGCCAAGGGCGACGCGTACAAGCGCGCGGCCAAGGCTCGCCGCCACATCCGCATCCGCAAGAACGTCTCGGGTACGGCGGAGCGTCCGCGCCTCGTCGTGACGCGTTCCAACCGCAACATCGTTGCTCAGGTCATCGACGACCTCCAGGGCCACACCCTGGCGTCGGCGTCGACCCTGGACGCTTCGATCCGCGGTGGCGAAGGCGACAAGAGCTCGCAGGCCCAGGCTGTCGGCGCGCTCGTCGCCGAGCGTGCCAAGGCCGCGGGTGTCGAGACCGTCGTGTTCGACCGCGGTGGCAACCGATACGCCGGGCGCATTGCCGCTCTGGCTGACGCCGCCCGCGAAGCCGGGCTGAAGTTCTAAGCCCCGGTTCCGGGACTCACGGACGTAACAGAGAGAGGTAATCCAATGGCTGGACCCCAGCGCCGCGGAAGCGGTGCCGGTGGCGGCGAGCGGCGGGACCGGAAGGGTCGCGACGGTGGCCCTGCCGCCGAGAAGACCGCTTACGTTGAGCGCGTTGTCGCGATCAACCGCGTCGCCAAGGTTGTCAAGGGTGGTCGCCGCTTCAGCTTCACCGCGCTGGTCGTGGTGGGCGACGGTGACGGCACGGTAGGTGTCGGTTACGGCAAGGCCAAGGAAGTTCCCGCGGCCATCGCCAAGGGTGTCGAGGAAGCCAAGAAGAACTTCTTCAAGGTTCCGCGCATCCAGGGCACCATCCCTCACCCGATCACGGGCGAGCGTGCCGCGGGCGTCGTGCTCCTGAAGCCGGCTTCCCCCGGTACCGGTGTTATCGCCGGTGGCCCGGTGCGCGCCGTTCTGGAGTGCGCCGGCGTTCACGACATCCTGTCGAAGTCGCTCGGCTCGTCGAACGCGATCAACATCGTGCACGCGACCGTTGCTGCGCTCAAGGGCCTGCAGCGTCCCGAGGAGATCGCGGCCCGCCGCGGTCTGCCCCTTGAGGACGTCGCTCCCGCGGCTCTGCTGCGTGCGCGTGCCGGGGCGGGGGCTGCGTAATGGCTCGCCTCAAGATCACGCAGACCAAGTCGTACATCGGCAGCAAGCAGAACCACCGCGACACTCTGCGTTCGCTCGGGCTCAAGCGCCTGAACGACGTGGTCGTCAAGGAGGACCGCCCCGAGTTCCGCGGAATGGTGCAGACCGTCCGCCACCTCGTGACGGTTGAGGAGGTTGACTAACATGGCTGAGAACAGCCCGCTGAAGGCCCACAACCTCCGTCCCGCCCCCGGTGCCAAGACCGCGAAGACCCGTGTCGGTCGTGGTGAGGCGTCGAAGGGTAAGACGGCCGGTCGTGGTACGAAGGGCCAGAAGGCCCGTTACCAGATCCCGCAGCGCTTCGAGGGCGGGCAGATGCCCCTCCACATGCGTCTGCCGAAGCTCAAGGGCTTCAAGAACCCGTTCCGCACCGAGTTCCAGGTCGTGAACCTGGACAAGCTCGGCGCTCTCTACCCCGAGGGTGGAGAGGTCACGGTGGCCGACCTGGTCGCCAAGGGCGCGGTTCGCAAGAACAGCCTCGTCAAGGTCCTCGGCCAGGGCGAGATCTCCGTGGCGCTGCAGGTTTCGGTTGACGCCGTCTCCGGCTCCGCCAAGGAGAAGATCGCCGCCGCTGGTGGCACCGTCACCGAGCTCGTCTAAGACGAATCCGGTGGCTGAATAGCTAGAAACCCGACCGGGGATGCCTCACATATGGGGCATCCCCGGTTGGTCGTTCCATGGGGGGCACAGTCGCCGGTAAGGTGGCCAGCACCTTTGCTTGTACGTATTCGTCGATCCCTCAGACCGTCACCTCTGACGCAGTAGCGCGGGGGTCGCAGGAGGCACCGTGCTCACCGCGTTCGCCCGGGCGTTCAAGACGCCCGACCTGCGCAAGAAGCTGCTTTTCACGCTCGCCATCATCGTGCTGTTCCGGCTCGGGTCCCACATCCCGGTCCCCGGCGTGAGCTACAAGAACGTTCAGATCTGTGTGGACCAGGCCGGGAGCAGCAACAGCCTCTTCGGTCTCGTCAACATGTTCAGCGGCGGTGCGCTGCTGCAGATCACGATCTTCGCGCTCGGCATCATGCCGTACATCACGGCGAGCATCATCCTGCAGCTGCTGACCGTGGTCATCCCGAAGCTGGAGACCCTCAAGAAAGAGGGCCAGTCCGGCACGGCGAAGATCACTCAGTACACGCGCTATCTGACGGTCGCACTCGCGATCCTGCAGGGCACCGGCCTCGTCGCCACTGCCCGCACTGGTGCCCTGTTCCAGGGCTGCCAGGTCGCCAGCCAGATCGTCCCCGACCGGTCGATCTTTACCACCGTCGTCATGGTCGTCACCATGACCGCCGGTACCTGCGTCGTCATGTGGCTCGGTGAGCTCATCACCGACCGCGGCATCGGCAACGGCATGTCGATCCTCATGTTCATCTCGATCGCCGCCGGCTTCATCGGTGCCCTGTGGGCCATCAAGGAGCAGGGCAAGATCGCGGACGGCTGGGTCGAGTTCGGCGTGGTCATGCTCGTCGGCCTCGCGATGGTCGGCCTCGTGGTCTTCGTCGAGCAGGCGCAGCGCCGGATCCCGGTCCAGTACGCGAAGCGCATGATCGGCCGCCGTTCGTACGGCGGTACCTCGACGTACATCCCGCTCAAGGTGAACCAGGCGGGCATCATCCCCGTCATCTTCGCCTCGTCGCTGCTCTACATCCCGGCCCTGGTCGTACAGTTCAGCGGCTCCACCGCGGGCTGGGCCACCTGGATCCAGAAGCACTTCGTCAAGGGCGACCACCCGTACTACATCGCGGTCTACTTCCTCCTGATCGTCTTCTTCGCGTTCTTCTACGTGGCGATCTCGTTCAACCCCGAGGAAGTTGCAGACAACATGAAGAAGTATGGTGGGTTCATCCCGGGCATCCGCGCCGGCCGACCCACCGCCGAGTACCTGAGCTACGTACTCAACCGGATCACCTGGCCGGGGTCGCTGTACCTGGGTCTCATCGCTCTTGTGCCGACGATGGCGTTGGCGGGCTTCGGAGCGAACCAGAACTTCCCGTTCGGCGGGACGAGCATCCTGATCATCGTGGGTGTGGGTCTGGAAACCGTGAAGCAGATCGAGAGCCAGCTCCAGCAGCGTAATTACGAAGGGTTCCTCCGCTGATGCGAATCGTCCTCGTCGGACCGCCCGGTGCGGGCAAGGGAACGCAGGCCGCGTTCCTTGCCAAGAACCTGTCGATCCCGCACATCTCCACGGGCGACCTGTTCCGGGCCAACATCAGCCAGGGCACCGAGCTCGGCAAGAGCGCCAAGTCGTACATGGACGCGGGCGAGCTCGTGCCGGACTCCGTCACCATCGGTATGGCCAAGGACCGGATGGGGCAGCCCGACGCCGCGAACGGCTTCCTGCTCGACGGCTTCCCGCGCAACCTCTCGCAGGCCGAGGCGCTCGACGAGATCCTCAAGGTGGCCGGCCTGAACCTGGACGCCGTGCTCGACCTGGAGGTCGAGGAGGACGAGGTCGTCAAGCGCATCGCCGGCCGCCGGACCTGCCGCAAGGACTCCGCGCACGTCTTCCACGTCACGTACGCCCCGCCGAAGGCCGAGGGTGTCTGCGACACCTGCGGCGGCGAGCTGTACCAGCGCGGGGACGACTCCGAGGCCACGGTGCGCAACCGGCTCGCGGTCTACCACGCGGAGACCGAGCCGATCATCGACTACTACAAGGCCCAGGGCCTCGTGTCGACGATCCCGGCTCTCGGCGAGGTCGCGGAGATCACGCGCCGCGCGATGGAAGCCCTCAAGAAGTAGCAAGACCCTGGTCATGCAGACGGCCGCGGTGTCCCTCGGGGCGCCGCGGCCGTCCGCATGACGCGCCGCGGCGCGACATCAGCCAATAATTGAGGAACCACAGCGGACATCGATCATGTCCGCGACAGCGGCGGCGGTCGAGCCGCGAGAAAAGGAAGGCACGCCCCCATGGTGCAGATCAAGACCCCCGAGCAGATCGCGAAGATGCGCGAGGCGGGGCTGGTCGTCGCCGCCATCCACGCGGCGACGCGCGAGGCGGCCGTACCGGGCGCCACGACGCGCGATCTGGACATGGTGGCCCGCAAGGTGATCGCCGACGCCGGGGCCAAGTCGAACTTCCTCGGGTACGGGGGCTTCCCCGCGACGATCTGCACCTCGGTGAACGAGGTCGTCGTCCACGGCATCCCGGACGACAAGACCGTCCTCAAGGACGGCGACATCATCTCGATCGACGCCGGCGCGATCGTCGACGGCTGGCACGGCGACGCCGCCTACACCGCCTTCGTGGGCACGGGGCACGCCCCTGAGCTCGTGGAGCTCTCCCGGGTGACCGAGGAGTCCATGTGGGCCGGTATCGCCGCGATGAGGCTCGGCAACCGCCTCGTGGACATCTCGAAGGCGATCGAGACGTACATCAGGCGCCAGCCGCGGCCGACCACGGGCGAGCACAGCCTGGGGAAGTTCGGGATCATCGAGGACTACGGCGGCCACGGCATCGGGTCCGAGATGCACATGGACCCCCACCTGCTGAACTACGTCTCGCGCAAGCGGGGCAAGGGGATCAAGCTGGTCCCGGGCCTGTGCCTGGCGATCGAGCCCATGGTCTCCCTGGGCACGGCCCAGACGGAGGTGCTCGCGGACGACTGGACCGTCATCACCACGGACGGCACCTGGTCCTCGCACTGGGAGCACTCCATCGCCCTGACGGAGGCCGGCCCGATCGTCCTGACCAGCCCCGACTGCGGCAAGGCGAAGCTGGCGGAGTACGGGGTCACCACCGCGCCGGACCCGCTGGGCTGACCGCCGGGGCCCGTGCTCGGGCCGCGGCGCGCCCGCCCCGTCGGGCCGGTGATCTAGACTCTGGGACAAACTTTCCGGATTCGTCTTTCCGGGTGCCCTGACGTAGACTGACTCGTCGACTCCCGTGCACTCCCATGCCTGCATGGCGCACGGAGCCGACCAAGGTAGCCGATTCGAAAGGCGAAGCGTGGCCAAGAAGCAAGGTGCCATCGAAATCGAGGGCACCGTGATCGAGTCCCTCCCGAACGCGATGTTCAAGGTGGAACTCCAGAACGGTCACAAAGTCCTCGCGCACATCAGCGGCAAGATGCGCATGCACTACATCCGCATCCTCCCTGATGACCGGGTTGTCGTGGAGCTCTCTCCGTACGACCTCACGCGTGGCCGGATCGTCTACCGATACAAGTAGATCTTGTCTTCACTCCCGCCTGGGCGTCTTGTCCCGGCGCGGGTGGTGGCACTGACCCGGAGAACCTCACCAACATGAAGGTCAAGCCGAGCGTCAAGAAGATCTGCGACAAGTGCAAGGTGATCCGCCGTCACGGTCGGGTCATGGTCATCTGCGACAACCTGCGCCACAAGCAGCGCCAGGGCTGACGCACGCCGACCGACCTGCCTTTCGCAGTTCTTCGCGCGACGTAAGTAAACGTACATACGCAGAACCCGCCCAGCCCTGCGAGGGGCCGGCGGCACCTCCGGCGGGGGCCGGGGACCCGGACGTACCACTCACCCAGTCAGGGTGGTCGGCGGTCGGGGTCGGTTCTGCGGAAGACCCCCGAACACACAGGAGCCATTGAATGGCACGCGTTTCCGGTGTCGACATCCCGCGCGAAAAGCGCGTGGAGATCGCACTCACCTACGTCTTCGGTGTCGGGCGCACCCGGTCCAAGGAAATCCTTGAGGCCACCGGTGTGAACCCGAACACCCGCGTTCGTGACCTGGCCGAAGAGGACCTGGTCAAGATCCGCGAGTACGTGGACGCCAACCTCCGCACCGAGGGTGACCTCCGCCGCGAGATCCAGGCCGACATCCGCCGCAAGGTCGAGATCCAGTGCTACCAGGGTATTCGCCACCGTCGTGGCCTCCCGGTGCACGGTCAGCGGACCAGCACGAACGCGCGTACCCGCAAGGGCCCGCGTCGCGCGATCGCCGGTAAGAAGAAGCCGGGCAAGAAGTAGTCCTGTTCAGCGGTCTTGCGCTGTAGGACCGACCACCTCCCGTAGGAGATTTAGATGCCCCCCAAGGGTCGTCAGGGCGCTGCCAAGAAGGTGCGCCGCAAGGAAAAGAAGAACGTCGCTCATGGGCACGCCCACATCAAGAGCACGTTCAACAACACCATCGTTTCGATCACCGACCCCTCGGGCAACGTGATCTCCTGGGCCTCCGCCGGCCACGTCGGCTTCAAGGGCTCGCGCAAGTCCACCCCCTTCGCCGCGCAGATGGCCGCTGAGTCGGCCGCCCGCCGCGCGCAGGAGCACGGCATGCGCAAGGTCGACGTCTTCGTGAAGGGTCCGGGCTCCGGCCGCGAGACCGCGATCCGCTCCCTCCAGGCCACCGGCCTTGAGGTCGGCTCGATCCAGGACGTCACCCCCACCCCGCACAACGGCTGCCGCCCGCCGAAGCGCCGCCGCGTCTGACGCAGCGGACGCACCTGTGCGTTCTTGAGTGTCCGGGCGGTACGAACCCCTCGCGGGGGACGTACCGCCCGTACCCTTGTAGTCCGCAGCTCCGGCTGCACTCCGTCGGGCGTCAAATAGTGGGCGTCCACGAATGAAGGAACACAGACATGCTTATCGCTCAGCGTCCTTCGCTGACCGAAGAGGTCGTCGACGAGTACCGCTCGCGGTTCGTGATCGAGCCGCTGGAGCCGGGCTTCGGCTACACCCTCGGCAACTCCCTGCGCCGCACGCTCCTGTCCTCGATCCCGGGTGCCGCTGTCACCAGCATCCGCGTGGACGGCGTCCTGCACGAGTTCACCACCGTGCCGGGTGTGAAGGAAGACGTCACCGACATCATCCTGAACATCAAGCAGCTGGTCGTCTCCTCGGAGCACGACGAGCCGGTCGTGATGTACCTGCGCAAGCAGGGTCCCGGCCTGGTCACCGCCGCCGACATCGCGCCCCCGGCCGGTGTCGAGGTGCACAACCCGGACCTGGTCCTCGCCACGCTCAACGGCAAGGGCAAGCTGGAGATGGAGCTGACCGTCGAGCGCGGTCGCGGCTACGTCTCCGCCGTGCAGAACAAGCAGCTGGGCCAGGAGATCGGTCGCATCCCGATCGACTCCATCTACAGCCCGGTCCTCAAGGTCACCTACAAGGTCGAGGCGACCCGAGTCGAGCAGCGCACCGACTTCGACAAGCTGATCGTCGACGTCGAGACCAAGCAGGCCATGCGCCCGCGCGACGCCATGGCGTCCGCCGGCAAGACCCTGGTCGAGCTGTTCGGTCTGGCGCGCGAGCTCAACATCGACGCCGAGGGCATCGACATGGGCCCGTCCCCGACGGACGCCGCCCTGGCCGCCGACCTGGCGCTGCCGATCGAGGAGCTGGAGCTCACGGTCCGCTCGTACAACTGCCTCAAGCGCGAGGGCATCCACTCCGTGGGTGAGCTCGTGGCGCGTTCCGAGGCCGACCTGCTCGACATCCGCAACTTCGGTGCGAAGTCGATCGACGAGGTCAAGGCGAAGCTGGCCGGCATGGGCCTGGCCCTCAAGGACAGCCCGCCCGGATTCGACCCGACCGCCGCCGCCGACGCCTTCGGCGCCGACGACGACGCGGACGCCGGCTTCGTCGAGACCGAGCAGTACTGAGCCCCGGCTCGCCCCGCAAGAACTTTCCCGCGGCATCCGCCCCGGGGGAACTGACACCGGTACCTGACACGGCCGGTGCAGATATGAAGGAGTAACACCATGCCGCGTCCCGCAAAGGGTGCCCGTCTGGGCGGCAGCGCCGCGCACGAGAAGCACCTCCTCGCGAACCTCGCGAAGGCGCTCTTCGAGCACGGCCGCATCACCACCACCGAGGCCAAGGCCCGCCGCCTGCGTCCCTACGCCGAGCGTCTGGTCACCAAGGCCAAGAAGGGCGACATCCACAACCGTCGCCTGGTGCTGCAGACGATCACGGACAAGAGCATCGTGCACACGCTGTTCACCGAGATCGCCCCGCGCTACGAGAACCGCCCCGGTGGTTACACGCGCATCACCAAGATCGGCAACCGTCGTGGCGACAACGCCCCGATGGCGGTCATCGAGCTGGTCGAGGCCCTGACGGTCGCCCAGCAGGCCACCGGTGAGGCCGAGGCCGCCACCAAGCGCGCGGTCAAGGAGGCGGAGGCCAAGGCCGAGGCCACCGAGACCCCCGCCGAGCCCGCCGACGAGTCGGCCAAGTAGTTTGGTCGAGGAGGCCTGATCCTCCGGGATCTCGTCTGCTTGAACGGCTCTGAACGGGCCCGCCCCCTCCGGGGCGGGCCCGTTTGGCGTTCGCCCGAAAGACACAGCTGAGAGGATCGCTCACGTGAGTGACGAGGTGGAGTCCGGGCACGTCCGGGTGCGGCTGGACCTGAGCTACGACGGCAAGGACTTCTCCGGATGGGCCAAGCAGCGCGTGCTGCGGACCGTCCAGGGCGAGCTGGAGTCCGCGCTGCGGACCGTGATGCGGCTGCCGGACCCGGTGGAGCTGACCGTGGCCGGACGCACGGACGCGGGCGTGCACGCCCGCGGCCAGGTCGCGCAGTTCGACGTGGCCGCGGAGGTGTGGGCCGAGCACCACGACAAGCTGCTGCGCCGGCTCGCGGGCCGGCTGCCGCACGACGTGCGGGTGTGGAGGGCCGCGGAGGCCCCCGCGGGGTTCAACGCGCGTTTCTCGGCCATCTGGCGCCGCTACGCCTACCGTGTCGGCGACCACCAGGCCGGTGTGGACCCGCTGCGCCGCGGCCACGTGCTGTGGCACCAGTGGCCCCTGGACGTGGACGCGATGAACGAGGCGGCCGCCGCGCTGGTCGGCGAGCACGACTTCGCCGCGTACTGCAAGAAGCGCGAGGGCGCCACGACCATCCGCACGCTCCAGCAGCTCAGCTGGGAGCGCGGCGAGGACGGGATCGTCACCGCGACCGTCCGGGCCGACGCCTTCTGCCACAACATGGTCCGCTCGCTGGTGGGAGCGCTGCTGCACGTCGGCGACGGCCACCGGCCGACCGACTGGCCCGGCAAGGTGCTCGCCGCGGCGGTACGGGACTCCTCGGTGCACGTGGTCAAGCCGCACGGGCTGACGCTGGAGGAGGTCGGCTACCCGGCGGACGAGCTGCTGGCCGCGCGCAGCAAGGAGGCGCGCAACATGCGCACCCTGCCGGGCGCGGGCTGCTGCTGATCCCGGCCCGCCCAGACCGGGGCCAATCCGTTTGGGCGGAGCGCGGCGGACCTGGAGAATGCCGGGCATGGGACATCTCGAAGCCAGCCATCTGGAGTACTACCTGCCGGACGGGCGGGTCCTGCTCCCCGACGTCTCCTTCCGGGTGGGGGAGGGGTCGGTGGTCGCCCTGGTGGGGGCGAACGGGGCCGGCAAGACCACCCTGCTGAAGCTGATCTCGGGAGAGCTCCAGCCGCACGGCGGCGGGGTCACCGTGAGCGGCGGCCTCGGCGTGATGTCGCAGTTCGTGGGCTCCGTACGGGACGGGACGACCGTGCGGGACCTGCTGGTGTCGGTGTCCCAGCCGCGTATCCGGGAGGCGGCGCGGGCCGTGGACCGCGCCGAGGAGCGGATCCTCGCCGTCGACGACGAGGCCGCGCAGATGGCCTACGCGCAGGCGCTCAGCGACTGGGCGGACGTCCAGGGCTACGAGGCCGAGACCCTGTGGGACGTGTGCACCACGGCCGCCCTGGCGATCCCGTACGACAGCGCGCAGTTCCGCGAGGTGCGCACGCTGTCGGGCGGTGAGCAGAAGCGGCTCGTGCTGGAGGCGCTGCTGCGCGGGCCGGACGAGGTGCTGCTGCTCGACGAGCCGGACAACTACCTGGACGTCCCGGGCAAGCGGTGGCTGGAGGAGCAGCTGAAGGCCACCCGCAAGACCGTGCTGTTCGTGTCGCACGACCGCGAGCTGCTGTCCCGGGCCGCCGAGAAGATCATCAGCCTGGAGCCGAGCCCCACGGGCACCGACGTGTGGGTGCACGGCGCGGGCTTCGGGACGTACCACGACGCCCGCAAGGAGCGCTTCGCGCGCTTCGAGGAGCTCAAGCGGCGCTGGGACGAGGAGCACGCCCGGCTGAGGGCCCTGGTGCTGCGGCTGCGCAACCAGGCCGCGAGCAGTCCGGACATGGCCTCGCGGTACCGGGCGATGCAGACCCGCTTCCAGAAGTTCGAGGAGGCCGGGCCGCCGCCGGAGCCGCCGCGCGAGCAGGACATCCGGATGCGGCTCAAGGGCGGCCGTACGGGCGTGCGCGCGCTCACGGTGGAGAACCTGGAGCTCACCGGTCTGATGAAGCCCTTCTCGCTGGAGGTCTTCTACGGCGAGCGGGTCGCGGTGCTCGGCTCCAACGGCTCCGGCAAGTCGCACTTCCTGCGGCTGCTGGCGGGCGAGGACGTCGGGCACACCGGCACGTGGAAGCTGGGCGCCCGGGTGGTTCCCGGCCATTTCGCGCAGACCCACGCCCATCCGGAGCTGTTCGGGCGCACCCTCGTCGACATCCTGTGGACGGAGGCGGCCAAGCCGCTGGGCGCGGCGATGGGCGTACTGCGCCGGTACGAGCTGGAGCGGCAGGGCGACCTCCCCTTCGACAAGCTCTCCGGCGGTCAGCAGGCGCGCTTCCAGATCCTGCTGCTGGAGCTGGCGGGCACCACCGCGCTGCTGCTGGACGAGCCGACGGACAACCTGGACCTGGAGTCGGCGGAGGCGCTCCAGGACGGGCTGGAGGCGTACGACGGCACTGTGCTGTGCGTCACGCACGACCGCTGGTTCGCGCGCACATTTGACCGTTACCTGGTCTTCGGTTCGGACGGTGTTGTGCGGGAGACTCAGGAGCCCGTCTGGGACGAACGTAGAGTCGAACGCGCGCGTTAGGGGGAACCTCCCCCTCGGCCGGAGTGAGGGGGAGGCGTTGTGGGCCTGCGGCCTAGCATCTGGCTCATGAAGTGGGAGAACCAGACCTTCGGGAGTCCGGCCCCCGGAGCTCCCGGATCAGGCCCCCCGGCCCCCGGCAACCGGCTCGTCGAGTGGCTGGTGCAGCCGGCGTCGCGGCTGCTGGCGTTCGCCTCCCTCGCGGTGGTCCTGGGGATCGCCGTCTCCACGAGCCTGCACGCGAACTGGGGCTCGGACAACGCCTTCGTGGTCAAGGCCGCGCGGACCCTGCTGGACGGCGGGTCCCCCTACGAGGACAAGCGCTTCCTCTACCTCCCGAGCGCCGTGATCATGGCCGTTCCGGAGGCGCTGCTGCCGCAGGCGGTGCTGCGCTGGGTGCTGCCGGTGGGGATGACGGGGCTGCTGGGCATCGGCTGGCTGGCCGCGCTGCGGCTGTTCTCGGTGCCGCTGCGGTCGCGCTTCGCGGTCGGTGGGTTCGCGGTGTTCGCGCTCGCCTACAAGCCGTACGAGAACCTCGTGCTGATCGGCAACTGGACGGCGATCAGCGCGGCCGCGCTGCCGGTGGCGCTGCTGCTGGCGCGGCGCCGGGCGTGGGGGGCGGCCGGCCTGGTGGTGGGGCTGGCGATCGCCTGCAAGCCCATGCTGGTGCCGATCGGGCTGCTCTTCCTGATGGCGCGGCAGTGGCGCGCCCTGGCCGCGGCCGTGCTGGTGCCGCTGGGCGTCTCGCTGGCGGGGGCGCTGCTGATGCCGAGCCCGACGCTGTTCTTCACCAAGACCCTGCCGTTCCTGCTCCAGGGGCAGGACGCCTACGCGCTGCCCTGGGACGCCTCTCCGATCGCGGTGCTGCCGCGGCTGGGGGTGCCGGAGCCGGTGGCCGTGCTGATCGCCTTCGCGGGGGCCGCGGCGGGGCTGTGGGCGGCCTGGACGCGCTGGCGCCGCGCGGGCGGGGACGCGGACGGCGGCGAGCTGCGGCTGGCGGAGACGACCTGCATGGTGATGCTCGCCGCATTCCTGGTCTCGCGGCCGTCCTTCGACCACTACCTGCTGGTGGTGCTCCCGCTGCTGCTGGCGTCGGCGGTGCGGCCCGGCTCGATGCCGCGTTCGCCCTGGTTCTGGGCGGCCCTGGCCCCCCAGACGGCGGGGATCCCGTGGCCGTCGGAACTGGACGCCAAGCGGCGCGCCTTCAAGGACTGCGCCACCCTCTGCGGGCTCGCGATCTTGCTGGCGCGTCGTGCACTGGTCTCCACTCGGGTTACTCTGGGTCCTGTAACAACTGCGGGGTCCCCACCCAGGACCGAACCGGAGTGCGCCGCGACGCCAGCAGAATCGGCATCGCGGACCGCGTTTTGACCCATACGGGTCTGCTTGGGTACTCTGCTGGTTTGTTATGCGTATTGGCTTTCTCATTCTCACGTGAAAGGGCCTTGCGCCGGTCCACCGGACCGATGACCAGCGGTTCACACGGGTTGCGTCCCCCGATGTGGACGAGGGCTGTCGTGATCGTCCGTGGTGACCCTGTCAGGACCTTCCCGCAGGGCTTGCGCCCTTGGGATACCACCACTGAAGAAGCGAAGGCATACGCGTGCGTACGTTCAGCCCCAAGCCCGGCGACATCTCGCGCCAGTGGCTCGTCATCGACGCCCAGGACGTAGTCCTCGGCCGTCTGGCGACCCAGGCCGCTGCCCTCCTGCGGGGTAAGCACAAGCCGACCTACGCCCCCCACATGGACATGGGCGACTTCGTCATCATCGTCAACGCCGACAAGGTTCACCTGTCCGGCAACAAGGCGACGCAGAAGATGGCCTACCGCCACTCGGGCTACCCGGGCGGTCTCCGCTCGGTGCGCTACGACGACCTCCTGGCGAACAACCCGGAGAAGGCCGTCGAGAAGGCCATCAAGGGCATGCTCCCCAAGAACACCCTGGGCCGTCAGATGCTCTCGAAGCTGAAGGTCTACTCGGGCGACCAGCACCCGCACGCTGCCCAGCAGCCGGTGCCGTTCGAGATCACCCAGGTCGCGCAGTAGTTCCGGCCACCCCCTAAGACGTAGAAAATTCTGAGGAGCATCGTGGCCGAGACCACCGCCGAGACGACCCCCGTCGACGAGTTCGAGGGCAACGTCGAGGAGTACACCAGCGAGTCCGAGGCCGTAGTCGAGGGCGACTACACCTCCGAGTCCCTTGCCGGCCGCTTCGGCGACCCCCAGCCGGCCGCCGGCCTGGGCCGCCGCAAGAACGCCATCGCCCGCGTCCGGATCGTTCCGGGCACCGGCAAGTGGAAGATCAACGGTCGCACCCTTGAGGACTACTTCCCCAACAAGGTGCACCAGCAGGAAGTCAACGAGCCGTTCAAGCTCCTTGAGCTGGACAACCGCTACGACATCATCGCCCGCATCTCGGGTGGCGGCGTCTCCGGCCAGGCCGGCGCCCTGCGCCTCGGCGTGGCCCGTGCGCTGAACGAGGCGGACGTGGACAACAACCGCCCGGCGCTCAAGAAGGCCGGCTTCCTCTCCCGCGACGACCGTGCGGTCGAGCGCAAGAAGGCCGGTCTCAAGAAGGCCCGTAAGGCTCCGCAGTACAGCAAGCGTTAATCTGCGCCTGCTGTTCTGCAACGAAACCGCCCCGGCAGCACTCTCTGTGCTGCCGGGGCGGTTCGTTTACCGCCACAAGCGGCACATACCTTTCACACGCGGTCATAAGCGAAGCGGAAACTCGGGAGGACAACAGTGGGACGACTCTTCGGGACGGACGGTGTACGCGGCGTCGCCAACGCGGATCTGACGGCGGAGCTCGCGCTCGGCCTCTCCGTGGCGGCTGCCCACGTACTGGCCGAGGCGGGTACGTTCGCCGGTCATCGGGCGACCGCCGTGGTCGGCCGGGACCCCCGTGCCTCCGGCGAATTCCTGGAGGCCGCGGTCGTGGCCGGTCTGGCGAGCGCGGGCGTGGACGTCCTGCGCGTCGGTGTGCTGCCCACCCCGGCGGTGGCGTATCTCACCGGTGCGCTGGGTGCCGACCTCGGCGTGATGCTCTCCGCCAGCCACAACGCCATGCCCGACAACGGGATCAAGTTCTTCGCGCGCGGCGGCCACAAGCTCGCCGACGAGCTGGAGGACCGGATCGAGTCCGTCTACCAGGAGCACCGCACCGGCGCTCCCTGGGACCGCCCCACGGGCTCGGGCGTCGGCAGGATCTCCGACTACACGGAGGGCTTCGACAAGTACGTCGCGCACCTCATCGGCGTCCTCCCCAACCGCCTCGAAGGCCTCAAGATCGTCCTTGACGAGGCCCACGGCGCCGCCGCGTACGTCTCGCCCGAGGCCTTCACCCGGGCGGGCGCGGAGGTCGTCACCATCGGCGCCGAGCCGGACGGCCTCAACATCAACGACGGCTGCGGCTCCACCCACCTCGGCCTGCTCAAGGCTGCCGTGGTCGAGCACGGCGCCGACTTCGGCATCGCGCACGACGGCGACGCGGACCGCTGCCTGGCCGTGGACGGCGCCGGCGCGGAGATCGACGGCGACCAGATCCTCGCGGTGCTGGCCCTCGCCATGCGCGAGGCCGGCCAGCTGCGCGGGAACACCGTCGTCGGCACCGTGATGTCCAACCTCGGCTTCAAGCTGGCCATGGAGGGCGAGGGCATCCAGGTCGTGCAGACCGGGGTCGGCGACCGGTACGTCCTGGAGTCGATGAAGGAGCACGGCTACGCGCTCGGCGGCGAGCAGTCCGGCCACGTGATCATCCTCGACCACGCGACGACCGGCGACGGCACCCTGACCGGCCTGCTGCTGGCGGCGCGGGTCGCGGCCACCGGCAAGTCCCTGGCCGAGCTCGCGGGCGTCATGCAGCGGCTGCCGCAGGTCCTGGTCAACGTCCCCGACGTGGACAAGTCCCGGGTGGCCACCTCCGCCGAGCTGGCCGCGGCGGTCAACGAGGCCGAGCGCGAGCTGGGCACCACCGGACGGGTGCTGCTGCGTTCGTCCGGCACGGAGCCGCTCGTACGGGTGATGGTCGAGGCCGCCGACATCGAGCAGGCCCGCGCGGTCGCCGGCCGGCTCGCGGACGTCGTGAAGTCGGCGCTGGGCTAGTCCGTCTCTTTCGGCATCCCCTCGGCCCCGTCGCCCCGGATCTCCGGGGCGGCGGGGCCGGGGCGTTCCCGGTAGATGGGCCCTCAGGAGCTCGGCGCGCGGCGCCAGCGGCCGCGCTGGGTGCGCCAGAGGAGCTTCTGCGCGAGGAGGGTCGCCACGCCCGCCAGCATGATCCCGACGAGGTTCAGCAGCAGCTGCACCGCAGAGCCCCACATCTGCGCGATCTCGCCGTACCCGAGGGCCACCGCGGCGTTGGCGGCGGCCGGGACGGTGGTCACCGAGATGGCGACGCCGACGAGCGCGCCCGACTTCGCGGAGGTCAGGGACAGCACCCCGGCCACGCCCGCGAGCAGGGCCACGACGAACGAGAACGGATCGGGCTGCCAGATGAAGCTGGTGTTCGGCCGGGGGTTCTCCAGCATGCCGCGGTCGAACAGCCCGAACGCGTCCATCACCAGGGTGAAGAGCGTCGTGGCGGCTATCGCGACGGTGAACCCGACGATCAGCGCCAGCAGCGAGCGCGCGGCCGGTTTCAGGCTGCGCCGTACCGCGGCGGTGCACACACCGGCGAGCGGCCCGAATTCCGGGCCGACCGCCATCGCGCCCACGATCAGGATGGCGTTGTCGAGGACCACGCCGCAGGCCGCGATCATCGTCGCCAGGACCATGAACGCGGCGTAGGTGAAGGTGAGCGTCGACTCCTCGTGCGTCGCCTCCGTCAGCTGCTCCCACAGCACGGCATCGGCGGCCTCGCCGGGCGCCTCCTCCTCGGCGGCCTCGGCACGCTTCGACAGGGACAGGTCGATGTCATCGACCGTGATGGAGCCGTCCTCGTCGATGCCCAGCGCGCGGAGCTCCCGCAGAAGCTCGTCCCCGGCCTCGCGCGCCACGTCGCACAGGACGAGGTCGCCCCGGGGGACCCGGGCCGCGTCCCTCAGCACGACGAGGTGCGTGGTGCCGACCGTCTTCTCGACGATGGCCACCACCGCGTCCGTACGATCGCTCGGTGTGATCATCCGCATGTGAAGCATGGCCGCACCCTAATGCGCTCAGAGCTTGCGGAGGCTGAGCTTCTGAACCTTGTGGTCCGGCCCCTTGCGCACGACGAGGGTGGCCCGTCCCCGGGTGGGCGCGACGTTCTCCAGCAGGTTGGGCCTGTTGATCGTCCGCCACATGGTCTGGGCGTACTCCAGGGCCTCCTCCTCGGAGACCTGGGTGTACTTGCGGAAGTAGGAGAAGGGGTTCTGGAACGCGGTCTCGCGCAGCCTGCGGAAGCGGTTGAGGTACCAGCGCTCGATGTCCTCGGGCCGGGCGTCCACGTACACGCTGAAGTCGAAGTAGTCGGCGAGGCCGACGCGCGTACGGCCGTCCTTGCCGGGCAGGGCCGGCTGGAGGACGTTGAGACCCTCGACGATGAGGATGTCCGGGCGGCGTACGACGAGCTCCTCGCCCGGCACGATGTCGTAGATCAGGTGCGAGTAGACGGGCGCCCTGACCTCGTCCTTGCCGGCCTTGATGTCGGCGACGAAGCGGGTGAGCGCCCGGCGGTCGTAGGACTCCGGGAAGCCCTTGCGGGAGGTCAGCCCGCGCCGCTGGAGCTCCTTCATCGGGTACAGGAAGCCGTCGGTGGTGACCAGCTCCACGCGCGGGTGCTCGGGCCAGCGGGCGAGGAGCGCCTGGAGCAGGCGGGCCACCGTGGACTTGCCGACGGCGACGGAGCCGGCGACCCCTATGACGAAGGGGGTGCCCTGCTGGGCGCCGTGCCCGTTGCCCGCGTCGCCGAGGAAGGTGTTGAGGGTGCCGCGCAGGTTGCTGGTGGCGCCGACGTACAGGTTGAGCAGGCGGGAGAGCGGGAGGTAGACGTCGCGGACCTCGTCCAGGTCGATGACGTCGCCGAGGCCGCGCAGCCGCTCGACCTCCTCGGCCGTGAGCGGGAGCGGGGTCCGCTCCCGCAGCGCGCTCCACTCGGCCCGGGACAGGTCGACGTACGGCGAGGCGTCGGGGCCCCGGCGGTGGGCGGGCCGCGGGGACGGCCCGTCCTCACCGGTGCGCTCCTTCGCGCTGTCCGGCGTGCTGCTTCGTGGCGGCGAAGTGATCACACGGCCATTGTCGGGGCTCGGCGGCACTTGTGGGTGGTGTGGTCGGTCACGTATCGGGACCGGCCGCGCGGTATCGCCGAGGTCACGATCGGCGGAATGCGGACGGGATGTCGATCGCGTGCGCGAGCGGACCCGTAGATTGTTGATCACCGCGGCCCGGTCTCCTTGTCGGGCCGCTCTGCTGTCGTCGTGCTTTCCGGGGGAGATCCGCCATGCGTTCCACTCTTGTCCGCCGTTGTGTCCTGACCGCCTCGGCGGTGTCCTTGACCCTGCTGGCCACCGCCTGCGGCGCCGGCGGGAGCGAGGACGCGAAGGCCGACGCCACGCCCTCGGCCGCCGCGTCGGCGCCCGCGGCCAAGGCGAGGACGGACGCGGAGCTGAGCGCCCTGCTCGTCACCAAGGCCGAGCTCCCCGCGTACGAGTTCGCCGCCGTCCCGCCGACCGAGGTGGCGGTCGGTACCGCCGCGACGGGCGACCGGGCCGAGTGCCTGCCCGTGGTCAGGACCCAGGGCACGGTCACCGTCGGTACGGCCGCCGGAGTGGCGCGGACCAAGGTGATCGCCCTCCCGAAGGAGGGCGCCACCCCGGAGGAGAAGATCGCCGCCGGGCTCAAGGCCCTCGGCGCCACCCGCACCTCGGTCACCCTCGCCTCGTACGAGGGCAAGGGCGCGGAGGAGGCTCTCGCGGCCGTCAAGGCTGCCGCGAAGGCCTGTGCGGGAGGCTTCACGCTGACCATGGAGGGCGAGAGCACCAAGATCGACAAGGTGGTCTCCGCCGCCGCGGCCGGTGGCGACGAGGCCCTCGCCCTCACGCTGGAGGCGGACGTGGAGGGGGTGAAGGTGACCAGCGAGACCGTCGTCGTACGCAAGGGCAACACCCTGGCCACGCACACCGCGTCCAGCTTCACGGGTGTCGCGGACAAGCCGGAGGCCGTCGTCGCCGCCCAGGTCGCGAAGCTCGGCTGAGTCAGGTCCCCGAGCGTCAACCCCCGTCCCGGCGTGTTCGCCGGGGCGGGGGTTTCGTCCTGTTCAGGTACGGGTCAGGAGGCCGACCGAGGCGTACCCTGCCGCCTATGTGCGGAATTGTGGGTTACGTGGGAGCGCAGTCTGCGCTCGATGTGGTCATCGCCGGACTCAAGCGGCTGGAGTACCGGGGCTACGACTCGGCGGGAGTCGCCGTGCTGGCCGACGGCGATCTGGTCGCCGTCAAGAAGGCCGGCAAGCTCGTCAACCTGGAGAAGGAGCTGGTCGGGCGCCCGCTGCCGGCGGGCTCCACGGGGCTCGGACACACCCGGTGGGCCACCCACGGCGGGCCCACCGACGTCAACGCCCACCCCCACCTGGACAATTCGGGCCGGGTGGCCGTCGTGCACAACGGCATCATCGAGAACTTCGCCGCGCTCCGCGCCGAACTGGCCGAGCGCGGACACCGGTTGGAGTCGGAGACGGACACCGAGGTCGTGGCCCACCTGCTGGCGGAGCGGTTCGCCCGAGCGGGCGACCTCGCCGAGGCGATGCGGCAGGTGTGCCGGCTGCTGCAGGGCGCGTTCACCCTGGTCGCGGTGCACGCCGACCAGCCGGACGTGGTGGTCGGCGCCCGCCGGAACTCCCCTCTCGTGGTGGGCGTCGGCGAGGGCGAGAACTTCCTCGCCTCGGACGTCGCCGCCTTCATCGCCCACACCCGGTCCGCGATCGAGCTCGGTCAGGACCAGGTCGTCGAGCTCCGCCGCAACGGGGTCACCGTGACCGACTTCGACGGCTCGCCCGCCGCCGTGCGGGCGTACCACGTGGACTGGGACGCCTCGGCGGCCGAGAAGGGGGGGTATGACTACTTCATGCTCAAGGAGATCGCCGAGCAGCCGAAGGCCGTCGCCGACACCCTCCTGGGCCGGATCGACGCGAGCGGCTCGCTCACCCTCGACGAGGTGCGCATCCCCGTCTCGGTGCTCAGGGAGGTCGACAAGGTCGTCATCGTGGCCTGCGGCACGGCCTACCACGCGGGCATGATCGCGAAGCTGGCGATCGAGCACTGGACCCGCATCCCGTGCGAGACGGAGCTGGCCAGCGAGTTCCGCTACCGCGACCCCATCCTGGACCAGCGGACGCTGGTGGTCGCGATCTCCCAGTCCGGCGAGACCATGGACACCCTGATGGCGCTGCGGCACGCCCGGGAGCAGGGCGCCAAGGTGCTGGCCGTCTGCAACACCAACGGGTCCACCATCCCGCGCGAGTCGGACGCCGTCCTCTACACGCACGCGGGTCCCGAGGTCGCCGTCGCCTCGACCAAGGCCTTCCTGACGCAGCTGGTGGCCTGCTACCTCGTCGCGCTCTACCTCGGGCAGGTGCGCGGCACGAAGTGGGGCGACGAGATCGAGGCGGTGATCCGGGAGCTGTCGGACATCGCCGCCGCGGTGGACACCGTCCTGGAGACCATGGAGCCGGTACGGGAGCTCGCGCGTTCCCTGGCCGACAAGGACACCGTGCTGTTCCTGGGGCGGCACGTCGGGTACCCCGTGGCGCTGGAGGGCGCGCTCAAGCTCAAGGAGCTGGCGTACATGCACGCCGAGGGGTTCGCGGCGGGCGAGCTCAAGCACGGGCCGATCGCACTGATCGAGGAGGACCTGCCGGTCGTGGTGGTCGTACCGTCACCGCGCGGCCGGTCGGTGCTCCACGACAAGATCGTCTCGAATATCCAGGAGATCCGGGCGCGGGGCGCGCGGACCATCGTGATCGCGGAGGAGGGGGACGAGGCGGTCGTCCCGTACGCCGACCACCTGATCCGCATCCCGGCGACGCCGACCCTGCTCCAGCCGCTGGTGGCGACCGTGCCGCTGCAGGTGTTCGCGTGCGAGCTGGCGACCGCGCGGGGCAACGAGGTGGACCAGCCGCGTAACCTCGCCAAGTCGGTGACCGTGGAGTGAGTAGGGCTGGTTCGTTGTGATTATCGGCGTGGGGATCGACGTCGCGGAGATCGACCGCTTCGGCGCGGCACTGGAGCGGACGCCGCACCTGGCGCGGCGGCTCTTCGTCGCCTCGGAGCTGACGCTGCCGAGCGGCGAGCGGCGGGGCACCGCCTCGCTCGCCGCCCGGTTCGCGGCCAAGGAGGCGCTGGCCAAGGCCCTGGGGGCGCCCGGGGGGATGCTGTGGACCGACGCCGAGGTGTACGTCGAGCCCACCGGGCAGCCGCGGCTGCGGGTGTCCGGGACGGTCGAGGCGCGGGCCCGGGAGCTGGGCGTGAAGTCCTGGCACATCTCGCTGAGCCACGACGCCGGGGTCGCCTCCGCCGTGGTGATCGCCGAGGGCTGAGGGGGCCGCGGGCTGGAGGCAGAGGTCCGGGGGCGGGGGCTGCGCCACGGTTCGCGCCTCGCGGCCCCGGCCGGTGCCGCGGCGCCCCGGCGGGCAGGCTGGAGCCATGCGTACTGCTTACAGCGTGGAGACCGTACGGGCCGCCGAGCGCGGACTCATGGCCGAACTGCCCGAAGGCGCCCTGATGCGGCGGGCGGCCGCCGGGCTGGCCGCCGTGTGCGCGGCGCTGCTGACGCGGCGGCGGGGGCGGGTGTACGGGTCCCGGGTCGTGCTGCTGGTGGGGCCCGGGGACAACGGCGGGGACGCGCTGTACGCCGGCGCGCGCCTGGCCCGGCGCGGGGCCGGCGTCACGGCGGTGCCGATGGACCCGGCGCGGATGCACCCGGGCGGACTCGCCGCGCTGCGGGCCGCCGGGGGGCGGGTGGCGGAGCGGGTTCCGGCCGGGCCGGACGGGTCCGCGGGCGGCGCGGACCTGGTGCTGGACGGGCTGCTGGGGATCGGAGGGCGGGGCGGGTTGCGGCCGGCCGCCGCCGCGCTGCTGGAGCAGCTCCCGCCGGGGGTGCCCGTCGTCGCCGCGGACCTGCCGAGCGGGGTGGACGCGGACACCGGCGAGGTGGCGGGGCCGGCCGTACGGGCCGAGGTGACGGTGGCCTTCGGGGCGTACAAGCCGGGGCTGCTCATCGACCCGGGGGCGTCGCTGACCGGCGCGGTGCACCTGGTGGACATCGGGCTGGACCTCCCGTCGCCGCAGGTCGAGGCCTTGCAGCACGCGGACGTGGCGGCGCTGCTGCCGGTGCCGACGGCCTCCAGCGACAAGTACCGCCGGGGCGTGGCCGGGATCGTCGCCGGATCCGGACAGTACCCCGGCGCGGCCGTGCTGGCCGTGGCCGGAGCGCTGCGCGGCGGCGCGGGCGCGGTGCGGTACGTGGGGCCGGCGGCGGACGCCGTCCTCGCCCGGTACCCCGAGACGCTGATCGGTCCGGGGCGGGTGCAGGCGTGGGTGGTCGGCCCGGGACTGGGGGACGGCCGGGCCGGGGAGGTCGCCGCGCTCCTGGCCCAGGACGTGCCGGTACTCGTGGACGCGGACGGGCTGCGCGGGCTGGACCCGGCGGTGCTGCGGGCCCGGTCGGCCCCGACCCTGCTGACCCCGCACGCCGGTGAGGCGGCGGCGCTCCTCGGGGTGCCGAGGCAGGAGGTGGAGGCGGGCCGGCTGGCGGCGGTACAGGAGCTGGCGGGGCGGTACGGGGCGGCGGTGCTGCTCAAGGGCTCCACGACGCTGGTCGCCTCCGGCGGGGGCGGTGCGGTGCGGGTGAATCCGACGGGGACGCCGTGGCTGGCGACCGCCGGGAGCGGGGACGTGCTGTCGGGGCTGGCGGGGGCGCTGCTGGCGGCCGGGCTGTCCGGGCTGGACGCGGGGTCGGCGGCCGCCTACCTGCACGGCCTGGCGGGCCGCCGGGCCGCGGACGGTGCGCCGGTCCTGGCGCACGAGGTCGCGGAAGCCCTGCCGGCGGCCTGGCGGGACGTCGCGCGGTAGCCCGGGCGCCGCGGACGGGCGCGCGGGCTGTGGCGCGGTAGCCCGGGGCGCCGCGGACGGGCGCGCGGGCTGTCGCGCGGTAGCGCTTGGCCCCCGGGGGGCGCGTAGCGCCTCGCCGCCGTTCGGGGCGCGAGCGCGCGGGGCCGCCCCCGGGGGTGGTCTCCCGCAGGCCACCGATCGCGGTCGGGGGAGTGCGGCGGACCCCTGCCCGTCACTCGCCCGCGCCGGCGGTCGCGGCACGGTCGGGGGCGTCGCGGGGTCTGAGAGACTGGGGCCGATGAACGAGACACCCACCCGCGTGTACGCCGAGATCGATCTTGACGCCGTGCGGGAGAACGTGCGCGCGCTGCGCCGGCGGGCACCCCGGGCCGCGCTGATGGCCGTGGTCAAGTCGAACGCCTACGGCCACGGCGCCCTCGCCTGCGCCCGGGCCGCTCAGGAGGCGGGCGCCTCCTGGTTGGGGACCGCCACGCCGGAGGAGGCGCTCGCGCTGCGCGCCGCCGGGATCGAGGGACGGATCCTGTGCTGGCTGTGGACCCCCGGCGGGCCGTGGCGAGAGGCCGTCGAGGCCGACGTGGACGTCTCCGTCAGCGGTATGTGGGCCCTGGACGAGGTGCGGGCCGCCGCGCGCGCCGCCGGCCGGACCGCGCGGATCCAGCTCAAGGCCGACACCGGCCTCGGCCGCAACGGCTGCCAGCCGGCCGACTGGGAGGAACTGGTCGGGGCGGCCGTCGCCGCCCAGGCGGAGGGCACCGTACGGGTCACCGGCGTCTGGTCGCACTTCGCCTGCGCCGACGAGCCCGGGCACCCGTCCATCCAGCTCCAGCTCGCCGCCTTCCGCGACATGCTCGCGTACGCCGAGAAGGAGGGCGCCGAGCCCGAGGTCCGGCACATCGCCAACTCGCCCGCCACCCTCACCCTGCCCGAGTCGCACTTCGACCTGGTGCGCTGCGGGCTGGCCGTCTACGGGGTCTCGCCCGCCCCCGAGCTCGGCACCCCGGCCGAGCTGGGCCTGCGTCCCGCGATGACCCTCCGGGCCTCGCTCGCGCTGGTCAAGACCGTCCCGGCGGGCCACGGCGTCAGCTACGGGCACCACTACGTGACCGACGCCGAGACGACCCTCGCGCTGATCCCGGCCGGCTACGCCGACGGCATTCCGCGCCACGCGTCCGGCCGCGGGCCCGTGCTCGTCGGCGGGAAGATCCGGCACGTCGCGGGCCGGGTGGCCATGGACCAGTTCGTCGTCGACCTCGGCGGCGACCCGGCCCGGGCCGGCGACGAGGCCGTGGTCTTCGGGGACGCCGAGCGCGGCGAGCCCACCGCCGAGGACTGGGCCAGGGCGTCGGACACCATCGCGTATGAGATCGTCACCCGTATCGGAGGGCGCGTGCCCCGGGTGTACCTGGGAGCCTGAGCCCGGACGCGGACCAGCGGAGTGAGGGCGGCGGCGTGAGCGAGAACTGGCGCAGGGCCGGCTGGGCCGGAGCCGCGATCGGAGTGATGGCGGCGGGCGCCGCGGCCGGTGTCGCGGTGGAGCGGATCACTGTCGGGCGCGGCATACGGATGAGGGCGCGCCTCGCGCTGGACGCGGCCGGGGACTACGGGTCGCTGCGCGGGACGCAGGGCACCTGCCGGGCCGAGGACTCCACCGAGCTCTACTACGAGGTCGACGAGCTGCCCGAGGACGCCGCCGGGCGGCGGCCGCGGCGCGAGGCGGCGCCGCCCGCGACCGTCGTGTTCTGCCACGGCTACTGCCTCGGCCAGGACTCCTGGCACTTCCAGCGGGCGGCCCTGCGCGGAGTGGTCCGCTCGGTCTACTGGGACCAGCGCAGCCACGGCCGCAGCGCGCGCGGGCCGGTGCGGGCGGACGGCGAGCCGGTGACCATCGACCAGCTCGGCCGCGACCTGAAGGCCGTCATCGACGCCGCCGCCCCCGAGGGCCCGCTGATCCTGGTGGGTCACTCGATGGGCGGTATGACCATCATGGGATTGGCCGACCAGTTCCCCGACCTCGTGCGGGAGCGGGTCACCGGCGTGGCCCTGATCGGTACCTCCAGCGGACGCCTGGGCGAGGTCACGTACGGGCTGCCGTCCGTGGGCACGGTCGCCGTCCGCAGGCTCCTGCCGGGCGTGCTCAAGGCGCTCGGCTCACAGGTGGAGCTGGTGGAGAAGGGGCGCCGGGCCACTGCCGACCTCTTCGCAGGCATGATCAAGATGTACTCGTTCGGGTCCCGGGACGTGGACCCGGGCGTGGCGCGCTTCGCGGAACGGCTCATCGAGGCCACGCCGATCGACGTGGTCGCCGAGTTCTACCCGGCCTTCCAGACCCACGACAAGACGGCCGCCCTCCAGCGGTTCGCCGACATCCCGGTCACCGTGGTCGCCGGGGCCAGCGACATGATCACGCCGGCCGGGCACAGCCAGGCCATCAAGGACCTTCTGCCGGGCGCCGAACTGACCGTCCTGGAGTCCGCCGGGCACCTGATGATGCTGGAGCAGCCGGAGGCCGTCACGCGGCTGCTGACCGAGCTGCTGGCGCGCGCCGGAGCGGTCCCGGCACCGGCTAACGTGGGTCGGCATGGACGAAGTACCGCTGGAAACGCAGCGCGGCCCGGCACCGGCCGCTGAGACCCGGATCACCGTCGACTCCCCGGACGCCATGCGGGAGCTGGGCCGCAGGATCGCCGGCCTGCTGCGCCCCGGGGACCTCGTACTGCTGACCGGGGAGCTGGGCGCGGGCAAGACCACGCTGACCCGGGGGCTGGGCGAGGGCCTGGGCGTGCGCGGGGCCGTGACCTCGCCGACCTTCGTGATCGCCCGGGTGCACCCGCCGCTGTCCGGCGGGCCGGCGCTGGTGCACGTGGACGCGTACCGCCTGGGCGGCGGGCTGGAGGAGATGGAGGACCTGGACCTCGACGTCTCGCTGCCCGAGTCCGTGGTGGTCGTGGAGTGGGGCGACGGCAAGGTGGAGGAGCTCTCCGAGGACCGGCTGCACGTGGTCATCGCGCGGGCCGTCGGCCACGAGCAGGTGCTGGACGACGTGCGCGAGGTCTCCGTGCGGGGCGTGGGGGCGCGCTGGGCCGCGGGAGCCGGGACGGACTCCCTGGCGGGCGCCCTCTCGGGGTAAACGTACCGACAACCCGTCGGCAAGATATTGCGCTGCCGGGCGCGCTCGTGGTGACATGGTACCGAGAGTTTCTTAGGTATGCCTAAGTTCTGTGTACCGGGCCCCCAGGAGGAGCCATGCCGGCACCCGCAGGAGCGCAGCGCGACCCCCGCCCCTCCGCCGTGTCCATGCGGGCACTGCTCGCCGCGGGCGTGGCGGCCACAGCCGTCTCCACGCCCCCCGTACGCCGCCGGGCGGGGGAGGCGGCCGGGCCCGAGGGGGACGGGGCGCGCGAGGACGGGCTGCGCGAGGACGGGGTGCGCGAAGAGGCCGCTCCGGGATCCGAAGCGGCCTGAGTCGCACGTACGGGTGAATCCGCGCCCCCGGTCCGCCGGGGGAGCGGCGCGGGGTCAGGGGACGACGACGACCTTCGCGCTGATCGTCGCGAAGGCCCACATCGCGTCACCGTCCGCGCGCGTCATACGGATGCCGCCGGTCTTCTTGGCCGGGTCGGGTTCCGGGAGGGCGCCGTCGGAGCGGGCGCTGAAGCCGATCGCCACGCCGCCCGCACTCGCGAACCGCACGACGTGCTCGATCGGCACGCCGTCCGAGCCCGTGACCGCGCCGGAGCGCGAGGTGACCAGGTAACTGCCGGCCTTCGGGTGCACCGTGCTCGGCATCACCGGGAACGACTTCACCGGCTGCGCCGGGTCGCCCGCCAGCCACACCCGCTTCTGGCCCACGGAGTACACGACGCGCACGCCGGTACCGGAGCCCTCCGGCACCGGTACGGGCTTCGCCGGGTCCTGCTGGACGGCGGCCTGGCTCGGGGCGGGCGCCGGCTCCTGCGCGGAGGCCTGCGGCGGGCGCACCGGCGCCGTCGCGGACGCCTGGTAGCCGAGGAAGCCCACGGCCGCGATCGCCGCGGCGGTGAGCCCGGCCACGATTCCCGAGCTGCTGCGTGCCACCTTGCTCCACCTCTCCGCGTCTGCCCCGGTACACCTGTGCGGGCACTCGCCGAGTGCCCGCATCGAAAGGTAGCAGCCGGGCCCCGCGTTGACGGTCCGCGCGGCGCCGGGGGGTGTCGCCCGGTCCCGCACCCCTCCCGTGCGCCGGCCGGGCGGTGCCCCGACCGGCCCCGGAGTCGTAGGCTGTTCGCGTGCTCCTGCTCGCTGTAGATACCGCCACGCCCGCCGTCACCGTCGCCCTGCACGACGGCGAGTCCGTCGTCGCCGAGTCGAACCAGGTCGACGCCCGCCGCCACGGGGAGCTGCTGCTGCCCTCCGTGGACAAGGTGCTCGCCGAGGCGGGACTGCGCCTCGAAGCCGTCACCGGCATCGTCGTCGGGGTCGGACCGGGCCCCTACACCGGGCTGCGCGTCGGGCTCGTCACGGCCTCCACCTTCGCCGCCGTACTCGGCGTGCCCGTGCACGGCCTGTGCACCCTCGACGGGCTCGCGTACGCCGCGGGCCGCGCCGGGATCGAGGGCCCGTTCACCGTCGCCACCGACGCGCGGCGCAAGGAGGTGTACTGGGCCCGGTACGAGGACCCCCGTACCCGCGTCGGCGAGCCCGCCGTGGACCGCCCGGCGGACATCGCCGAGCGCGTCGCCGGAGTGCCGTCGGTCGGCCAGGGCGCGTTCCTCTACCCCGAGGTGTTCACGGACGCGCGGGCCCCCGAGCACCAGTCGGCCGGCGCCCTGGCGGCCCTGGCCGCCGAACGCCTCGCGGCCGGGCGGGAGTTCCTGCCCGCGACCCCGCTCTACCTGCGCCGCCCCGACGCGCAGGTGCCCAAGAACTACAAGGTGGTCACCCCGCAGTGACCTCCACGACCGACGTCGTGCTGCGCGAGATGCGCTGGTGGGACATCGAACCCGTGCTGGAACTGGAGCACGAGCTGTTCCCGGAGGACGCCTGGTCCGCCGGCATGTTCTGGTCCGAACTGGCCCACGCCCGCGGCCCGCGGGCCACCCGCAGGTACGTCGTCGCCGAGAACGCCGCCGGCCGCCTGGTCGGCTACGCCGGACTGGCCGCCGCCGGAGACCTGGCCGACGTGCAGACCATCGCGGCCGCCCGCGACCAGTGGGGGACCGGGCTCGGCGCCCGGCTCCTGACCGACCTGCTGCGCGCCGCCACCGCATTCGAGTGCGCCGAAGTGCTGCTGGAGGTCCGGGTGGACAACACCCGCGCCCAGAAGCTGTACGAGCGCTTCGGTTTCGAGCCCATCGGCTTCCGCCGGGGCTACTACCAGCCCGGCAACATCGACGCTCTCGTGATGCGACTGACCGACCCCGCACAAGCAAGAAGTGGAAGCAGTGAGAGCAATGGCTGACGAACCGCTCGTCCTCGGCATCGAGACCTCCTGCGACGAGACCGGCGTCGGCATCGTCCGCGGCACCACCCTGCTCGCGGACGCCATCGCGTCGAGCGTCGACGAGCACGCGCGGTACGGCGGAGTGGTGCCGGAAGTCGCCTCGCGGGCCCACCTGGAGGCGATGGTCCCGACCATCGAGCGCGCCCTGAAGGAAGCCGGGGTCAGCGCCCGCGACCTCGACGGCATCGCGGTCACCGCCGGCCCCGGGCTGGCGGGCGCGCTGCTCGTCGGCGTCTCGGCGGCCAAGGCGTACGCGTACGCCCTCGGCAAGCCGCTGTACGGCGTGAACCACCTGGCCTCGCACATCTGCGTGGACCAGCTGGAGCACGGGCCGCTCCCCGAGCCGACGATGGCGCTGCTGGTGTCCGGCGGGCACTCCTCGCTGCTGCTGGCGCCGGACATCACCTCCGACGTACGGCCGCTCGGCGCGACCATCGACGACGCGGCGGGCGAGGCCTTCGACAAGATCGCGCGAGTCCTCCAGCTCGGCTTCCCCGGCGGCCCGGTCATCGACCGGCTCGCACGGGAGGGCGACCCCGCGGCGATCACCTTCCCGCGCGGGCTGACCGGGCCGCGCGACGCCCCGTACGACTTCTCCTTCTCCGGGCTCAAGACCGCCGTCGCCCGCTGGATCGAGGCGAAGCGCAAGGCGGGGGAGGAGGTGCCGGTGCGCGACGTGGCGGCGTCCTTCCAGGAGGCCGTGGTCGACGTGCTGACGCGCAAGGCGATCCGGGCGTGCAAGGACGAGGGAGTCGACCACCTGATGATCGGCGGCGGCGTGGCGGCCAACTCGCGGCTGCGCTCGCTCGCGCAGGAGCGGTGCGACGACGCGGGGATCATCCTGCGCGTGCCGCGGCCGAAGCTGTGCACGGACAACGGCGCGATGGTGGCGGCGCTGGGCGCGGAGATGGTCAAGCGCAACCGTCCGGCCTCGGACTGGGACCTGTCGGCGGACTCCTCCCTGCCGGTCACCGACCCGCACGTGCCCGGCACGCGGGCCCAGGGCCAGCAGCACGGCCACGAGCACGGTCCCGGGCACGGCCACAGCCACGATCACGACCACGTGCACGAGCTGAGCAAGGACAACCTGTACTCATGAGCACCGTCGCGCTGATGTGGGAGGCCCGCGCCGCGGACGGCCGGGGCAACGAACTGCTGGAGTGGGCCCGTTCGCGGGTCCTCGCCCGGGAGCCCGTGCGCCGCGAGGTGTTCCGCGCTCCGCAGGACCGGGTGCTGGTCATCACCTGGTGGGAGGCGGCCGAAGGCGTGGCGGCGGAGCTGCCCGAACTACCGGAGCCCGCGGCCGACCTGATCACCAGGGCCGTGCACCGCTGGCGGTTCGAGTCGGTCGAGACCACGACGGCGCACGGCTGACCCGCGCCCGGGCCCCCCGGGGCCCCGCCGGACGCACCCGGGGGTCATCGGCCGGGTGACGGGGCCGGGGCGCCGATCAGCATCGACGGTGCTCCCGCCACCCGGGTCAGGAACACCGTCGCCGCGTTCGGCCCCTGCGGCTTGACCTTCCTGCGCAGTTCCTCCGGCTCGATCGCGGAACCGCGCTTCTTCACCGTCAGGACGCCGACCCCGCGCTCGCGCAGCAGCGCCTTCAGCCTCTTCAGGCCGAACGGCAGCACATCGGTGATCTCGTACGCCGTCGCGTACGGCGTCGCGCGCAGCTCGTCGGCGGTGATGTAGGCGATGGTCGGGTCGATCAGCCGCCCGTCGAGCTGCTCGGCGACCTCGGCGACGAGGTGGGCGCGGATGACGGCGCCGTCCGGCTC
This sequence comes from Streptomyces sp. NPDC058662, assembly GCF_042716255.1. NCBI lineage: Bacteria > Bacillati > Actinomycetota > Actinomycetes > Kitasatosporales > Streptomycetaceae > Streptomyces > Streptomyces sp. NPDC058662. The sequence goes on from NZ_JBHXRU010000029.1 coordinate 54,295, forward strand.
GTACAGGTAGCGGCCCACCGGCCCGGCCGGCGGGTCGGGCAGCGGGTCGGGGGTGGCGAGTCCGCGCGGACCGGGCAGCAGGGTGGCGCGTACCGTCCCGGGAGAGGTACCGAACCACAGCACGGCCTCCTTGACGTCGCCCTGGTCGGAGATCCACTCGGCCTCCGCCTCCCCGGGCACGGCCTCGTGCGGGATCCCCGGGGCGATCTTGATGGCCGCGATCCTCGCCGTGCGGGCCGTCGCGACCGCCCAGGACAGCGGCGGGGAGTAGGACTCGGGGTCGAAGACGCGGCCCCGCCCGCCGCGCCGGGCCGGGTCGATGAAGACGGCGTCGTAGGCGGACACGTCCACCTCCGTCACGTCCGCCTCCCGCACCTCGATCAAGTCCGCGAGCCCCAGCGCCTCGGCGTTGGCGCGGGCCACGGCGACGGTCAGCGGGTCCCGGTCGACGGCCAGCACCCGGATGCCGAGCCGCGCCAGCGCGAGGGCGTCACCGCCGATACCGCAGCACAGGTCGGCGAGGCTGCGCACACCGAGGGCGGCGAGCCGCTCGGCGCGGTACGAGGCCACGGACGCGCGCGTGGCCATCTCGCCGCCACCGGGCGTGAAGTACATCCGGAAGGCGTCCTCGGCGCCGAACTTCGCCACCGCGCGCTGCCGCAGCCGCGCCTGCCCGAGCGCGGCGGAGACCAGCCCGGCCGGGTGGTCGCGGCGCAACCGGGTGGCGACGGCCAGCTCCTGGGCGGGGTCGTAGTCGCGGAGCGGGTCCAGGAGGGCGCGGCCCTCGGGGGTGAGGAGGGAGGCGAAGTCTTCGGGGGTCACGCGTCCATTGTCGGCGACCGGCGGTTGCCGAAGGCGCCCACGTCAGGCGGTGTGGGCCAGTCGAAGGAAGGTGGGCCCGCGATCGCGGTGTCCTCCGGGGGACGCGGGCGGGTGGATGCCAGGATGCGCAGCTATGCAGCTAGTCGGACAAAAGGAAGATATCGCGCGACACGGTCACCGGTACGCGGCGGTTCCGCGCGGCCGGTTCGGGGTGGCCCTGGCCGCCCTGCTCGTCGCCGCCCTCGGGACCGCGTGCGGTTCCGGCGGCTCCGACGCACCCGACAGGGCCGGGAAGGCCGAGGCGGCCAAGAAGGCGGCGGGCGCCGCGGGCGCCCTCAGCCAGGCGGAGAAGGCGAAGGCGGCCCAGCAGGCGTACATCGCCGCGGTGAAGAGGTGGGGGCTCCTCAAGCCGCCGCTCACCGCTCCGGCGGCGCCGAAGGAGAAGCCCGAGATCACCACCCGCGAGGGCTTCGAGGTGGACGACCAGGAGAACCTCCCGCCGGTCTTCACGACCATCCCCACGGAGGACAAGGTCGTCTTCCTCACCATCGACGACGGCTCCGAGAAGGACCCCGAGTTCCTGAGGATGATGCGGGAGCTGAAGATCCCGTACACGGCGTTCCTCAGCGACTACGTCGTACGCGACAACTACCCGTACTTCAAGGAGATGCAGGCGGCGGGCGTCACCCTGAACAACCACACGCTCAACCACCGCTACATGCCGGCCCTGTCGTACGAGAAGCAGCGCCAGGAGATCTGCGGTCAGCAGGACACCATCCAGAAGCAGTTCGGCAAGCGGCCGACGCTCTTCCGGCCGCCGTACGGGAACTACAACGAGGACACCCTGCGCGCGGCGAAGTCCTGCGGGATCAAGGCCGTCCCGCTCTGGAACGCCGAGGCGTTCACGAACCGGATGGACTACCGGGAGTGGGACCGGGACCTGCACCCCGGTGACATCATCCTCACGCACTTCCGCGGCCGCGAGGACTGGAAGGGCACCATGCCTGACATGATCCGTCATGTCATGAAGACCGTCACGGACAAGGGGTACGCCGTGGCCCGCCTGGAGGACTATCTGTGAGGTACGCGCGCCGGTTGGTAGCCGGAACGCTGGCGGCCGGCGCGCTCGCGCTGTCCCTGACGGGGTGCGGGGACAGCGTGCACCCCACCGAACGGCTGGGCCGCCCGGCGACGGGCGAACCGACCGCGACTCCCTCGCCGACGACTCCCTCGCCGACGGCTCCGTCCCCGGCGGGCGGCGCGGCCCCGCCGGGCACGGCGGGGGACGAGGCGTACCGCAAGTGGGGGCTGACGGCCCCCGTCGCGTACGCGCCCCCGCCCGCGCACCGGCCGCAGCTCCCGAAGGCCGCCCCGGGCCGGGCCGCGGTGGTGGACCGAATACCCCTGCCGGCCGGGGAGAAGACCGTCTTCCTGACCTTCGACGACGGCGCGGAGAAGGACCCCGAGTTCCTGCGGATGGCGGCCGACCTCCAACTGCCGATCAGCATGTTCCTGACGGACAGCGTGGCGGCCTCGGACTACGGGCACTTCGAGAAGCTGCGCGACAACGGCTCGGCGAGCACGATAAACAACCACACGCTGACCCACCCGAACCTGCGCACCCTGTCCTTCGCGGCGCAGAAGCACGAGATCTGCGGTCAGCAGGACCGCCTGGAACAGCGCTTCGGCCACCGCCCGAAGCTCTTCCGCCCGCCCTTCGGCAACTACAACGACGACACCCTCCGGGCCGCCTCGGAGTGCGGGGTCTCGTCCCTGGTGCTGTGGCGGGCGTCGATGCAGATCAACAACCTCCAGTACGCCGAGGGCTCCGCCCTGCGCCCGGGCGACATCATCCTGGCCCACTTCCGGGGCCCGGCCGAGCTCAAGGGCGCGACGGAGGTCCAGATGGCGGCGCGCATGCTCCAGCGCATCCAGGAGCAGGGGTACCGGATAGGGCGGTTGGAGGACTACATCTAGTGCCGTGGCCGGAAATTCACCGGGTCGCGGCGCCCGGCGTGATCGTCGTCTCCGCCGGGCCGCGGGCGTCCGCCTCGCGCTGGCGCTCCGCGCTGTCGCTGATGCGCAGGAGCAGCGCGATCATGATCCAGTTGGCCAGCAGGGACGAGCCGCCCTTCGCCAGGAAGGGCAGGGCCTTGCCCGTCAGCGGGATCAGGCCGGTGACCCCGCCCGCGACCACGAAGACCTGCAGGGCCAGCGCCGAGGCCAGGCCCACCGCCAGGAGTTTGCCGAACGGGTCGCGGGCGGCGAGCGCCATGCGCAGGCCCCGCTGCACGAGGAGCGCGTAGAGGAGCAGGACGGCCATGACCCCCGCCAGGCCGAGTTCCTCGCCCACCGTCGTGAGGATGAAGTCGCTGCGCCCGGCGAACTTGATCAGCTCCGGGTGCCCCAGGCCGAGGCCCGTGCCGGACATGCCGCCCGTGCCGAAGCTGAACAGTGCCTGCGCCGACTGGTCGGAGGTCACGCCGGGCGGCCGGTTCTCCCAGTAGTAGGACAGCGGCTCCAGCCAGGCCGCGACGCGCGCCTTGACGTGCGGTTCCGTCGAGCCCACGACGAAGGCGCCCAACGAGGCCATGAGCACGCCGGTCACGATCCAGCTGGTGCGCTCCGTGGCGACGTAGAGCATCACCACGAACACGCCGAAGAAGATCAGCGAGGTGCCGAGGTCGCGTTCGAAGACCAGCACCAGCATCGAGACGACCCACACCGTGGCGATGGGGCCGAGCTGGCGCATGGGGGGCAGGCGCATCCCCAGGAACCTGCGGCCGGTCAGGGCGAGGGCGTCCCGGTGCGTCACCAGGTACCCGGCGAAGAAGACCGCGATCATGATCTTCACGAACTCGCCGGGCTGGAGCGAGAAGCCGAAGAGTCTGATCCAGCGCTTCGCGCCGTAGGTGTCCGCGCCGAAGAACGCCGGCGCGATCAGCAGCACCAGCGAGGCGGCCATCGTGATGTAGATGAACCGCTGCAGCAGCCGGTGGTCGCGCAGCAGGGCGAGCACCAGCAGGCAGGCGGCGACGCCGACCACCGACCACAGCAGCTGCCCCGGCGCGTTGGCCTCCGAGTTGTAGCGCTCGATGTACCCCTGGTCCAAGCGGTGCAGCAGCACCAGCCCCAGCCCGGTCAGCAGCATGGCGAGGGGGAGGACCAGAGGATCGGCGCGGGCGGCGAAGCGGCGCACCCCCAGGTGTCCCACCAGCGCCAGCAGGGTCATGCTCACCGTGAACCCGGTGAGGTTCGGCGGCAGCTCGCCGTTCATGGCGAGGCCCGCGCTCGCGTGGCCGAGTACGGCGATGCCGACGACGAGGGCCAGCAGCAGCGCCTCGGTGCGGCGGCGCGCGCCCGCCGCCGTCAGGGGTTTCACCGCAGTCCGATCTGCTCGGCAATGAGGCGCTTTATCTTCATATCATCTACGACGTAGATGTCCTCCTCGCGGTTCCTTCCGCCAGCATCGCGCGCGGCATCGCGCGCGGTGGGCCCCGACCCGCGTCACCCCCCGGGGCACTCGTGACTGTCGCCCCCGCTGAAGCACTGCCCGTAGGTGCCCCGGTAGGGCGGCGCGGGGGTCTGCGGATGGGCTGCCTCGTACGTGGCGTGCGCGAGCGTGAGCGTCAGCGCCACCAGCAGGGCGCACCCCGCGCCGTGGACGGCCGCCGAGATCCGCGCGCGCCGCCGGGTGAAGCCGAGGACGGTCAGGGCGCAGGCGCAGCACAGCGCGCCGAGGAAGGTGAGCACGCCGGATCCGAGGGGCAGGCCGTGCCAGTCGGGGCCCGGGTCCTGGTGCGGCGCGATGAGACCGAACTGCTCGACGGCGTGGTAGCCCAGGCCGGCGAGCAGGACGGCGGCCAGCAGGACGGAGGTCAGGACGGCCAGTGCGAGGTCCGCCGCCGGGCGCATCGGTGCCCGGGGGCGCCCGGTCCGCGCCGGCGGGCTCGCGCCGGGCGCGCCCCCGTCCCGTGTTCTCGGCGCGTCGTGCGGCTGCGCGCCCTCCGGGGGCGTCGGTGCGGTCATGCTTCGCAGTGTCCGCCGCAGCGCGCCGCGCCGCCTGAGTACGGGTACTCACCGCGCGGTGGGGCCTCGGGTCGCCGCAGTCCCGGGGCGGCGCCAGGGGCGGCTACCGGCCATGCGGACGGAGCCGGGCCGTACCCGCTGGCGCCTGAATCCGCCCGCGTTCGGCCTGTTCAGGCCAGTGGCCGCAAGGATTTCGTCCGCACGGGCGGCCGGATCCCGCAGGGTTTTCGGCCGTCCGCACGCAACGCCGGGCGGCGATAATTGGCACTCCGCTTGACCGAGTGCTAATCGCCGGAATAGTCTCGCACCTGGCACTCGCCCCTGGTGAGTGCCAACACAGCGACAGGCAGGTCCGGCACCCGCGACGACGGATCGACCTGGTCGCCACTCAGACAGTTAACCCCGGATCTCCGAAGGGGGAGGTCGGATAGTGACGACCGCCAGCTCCAAGGTTGCCATCAAGCCGCTTGAGGACCGCATTGTGGTCCAGCCGCTCGACGCCGAGCAGACCACGGCCTCTGGCCTGGTCATCCCGGACACCGCGAAGGAGAAGCCCCAGGAGGGCGTCGTCCTCGCCGTGGGCCCGGGCCGCTTCGAGGACGGCCAGCGTCTCCCGCTGGACGTCAGCGTCGGCGACATCGTGCTGTACAGCAAGTACGGCGGCACCGAAGTGAAGTACAGCGGCGAGGAGTACCTCGTCCTCTCGGCTCGCGACGTGCTCGCGATCGTCGAGAAGTAATTCTCTTCAAGTTTTGATTTGAGCTACGCCCCTGGTCACCCTGCTGATGCCGGGCGGCGAGGGGCGTAGTTCGTTCTAGGCGGTGGAGGTCGCGGTGAGCGGCCGAGGATCGCAACGAGAGGACTGAACCGCTCCCATGCCGAAGATCCTGAAGTTCGATGAGGACGCCCGTCGCGCCCTTGAGCGCGGCGTCAACAAGCTTGCCGACACGGTCAAGGTGACGATCGGCCCCCGCGGCCGCAACGTCGTCATCGACAAGAAGTTCGGTGCGCCCACCATCACCAACGACGGTGTCACCATCGCTCGCGAGGTCGAGCTGGACGACCCGTACGAGAACCTGGGCGCGCAGCTCGTGAAGGAGGTGGCGACCAAGACCAACGACATCGCGGGTGACGGCACCACCACCGCCACCGTGCTGGCGCAGGCGCTGGTCCGCGAGGGTCTGCGCAACGTCGCCGCGGGCGCGTCCCCGGCCGCCCTGAAGAAGGGCATCGACGCCGCCGTCAAGGCTGTGTCCGAGGAGCTCCTCGCGACCGCCCGTCCGATCGAGGACAAGTCCGACATCGCCGCCGTGGCCGCGCTCTCCGCGCAGGACCAGCAGGTCGGCGAGCTCATCGCCGAGGCGATGGACAAGGTCGGCAAGGACGGTGTCATCACCGTCGAGGAGTCCAACACCTTCGGCCTGGAGCTGGAGTTCACCGAGGGCATGGCCTTCGACAAGGGCTACCTCTCCCCGTACATGGTGACCGACCAGGAGCGTATGGAGGCCGTCCTCGACGACCCGTACATCCTGATCAACCAGGGCAAGATCTCCTCCATCCAGGACCTCCTGCCGCTGCTGGAGAAGGTCATCCAGGCCGGCGCCTCCAAGCCGCTCCTGATCATCGCCGAGGACGTCGAGGGCGAGGCGCTCTCCACCCTCGTCGTCAACAAGATCCGCGGCACCTTCAACGCGGTCGCCGTGAAGGCCCCCGGCTTCGGTGACCGCCGCAAGGCGATGCTCCAGGACATGGCCACCCTCACCGGTGCCACCGTCATCGCCGAGGAGGTCGGCCTCAAGCTCGACCAGGCCGGTCTGGACGTGCTGGGCTCCGCCCGCCGCGTCACGATCTCCAAGGACGACACGACCATCGTCGACGGTGGCGGCAGCCACGAGGAAGTCACGGGTCGCGTCAACCAGATCAAGGCCGAGATCGAGTCCACCGACTCGGACTGGGACCGCGAGAAGCTGCAGGAGCGCCTGGCGAAGCTCGCCGGCGGCGTCTGCGTCATCAAGGTCGGCGCCGCCACCGAGGTGGAGCTCAAGGAGAAGAAGCACCGCCTTGAGGACGCCATCTCGGCGACCCGCGCCGCGGTCGAGGAGGGCATCGTCTCCGGCGGTGGCTCCGCGCTCGTCCACGCCGTGAAGGTCCTTGAGGGCAACCTCGGCCTCTCCGGCGACGAGGCCACCGGTGTCGCGGTCGTCCGCCGCGCCGCCGTCGAGCCGCTGCGCTGGATCGCCGAGAACGCGGGCCTTGAGGGCTACGTCATCACCTCGAAGGTCTCCGAGCTCGACAAGGGCCAGGGCTTCAACGCCGCCACCGGCGAGTACGGCGACCTGGTCAAGGCCGGCGTCATCGACCCGGTGAAGGTCACCCGCTCCGCGCTGGAGAACGCCGCTTCCATCGCCTCCCTGCTGCTCACGACCGAGACCCTGGTCGTCGAGAAGCCGGCCGAGGACGAGGGCGACGCCGGTCACGGGCACGGCGGCCACGGCCACAGCCACTGATCGACGAGAGGGCCCCGGTCACCGCTGCCCAGCGGGGGTGACCGGGGCTTTCCCGTGTCCGGCGTCCGTGCCGTACGGCCGAGGGGGCGTACGGCCTCCCGGCTAGCCGGGCGTCATGCCCATCTGGCGCATCATCGCGGGGGCGTCGTAGTACCACCAGCCCTCGGCGATCCGGCCGTTCTCCATGCGGAAGGTCGTGCACCCCGACATGGTGACCTCCCTGCCGACCGTCGGCGGGACCCCCATGAACTCGCCCTTCTGGGTGCCCCTCCAGTCCCACATCGTGGTGACGCAGTCGCCCTCGGCGATCTGGCGGGTCGTGGTGAACATGAGGTCGAAGGCGTCGCGCCACATGCCCGCGCTGGCGCGCATGCCCTCCCGGCCGCCGGGCCGCCCCGGCGCCTCCATGATGTCGTGGTCGGTGTAGTCCGCGGCGAAGCACTCGTCGATCGCGTCGAGTTCGCCGCGCATCAGGATGTCGTCGAAGACCCGGTCCACGACCATCTTGTTGAGGTACTCGTCGCGGACCACGTCCAGGTTCATGAAGGTGGGCATCCCCTCGCAGAGGGCCACCATCTCCTGGAACATCCGGTCCGTCTCGGGGAGGTGAGAGTTCTTCATGGCCTCCTCGTACGAGGGGAATTCGACGAGGTCGAGGTAGTGCGTCTCGGACTCGCGGTCCTTGCCGATCATCGTGTGCGTGACCGTGCGCCTGCCGCTGGTCTGTTCGGCGTAGCGGTCGATGAGGGCGTTCACCTCGTCGAAGCGCCTCGTCTCGTAATCGATCACTTGTACGAATGTCATCGCGTCGCCTCCCGCGCTGGATGGGACAGCTCCAGTTTAGGGAGATTTCACCCGATCGGCCGGTTTACTGAGGTCCGTACTTGCGGCCCGTGCGCGAGGACATCCCGCCCAGCAGGCCGCGCGGCGTCAGCTTCACCACGCCCATCAGCGCCTTGTACCGGGGATCCGGGATGGAGACCGCCTTCCCCCGCGCCAGGTCGGCCAGGGCGGTGGCCACCACCTTGTCGGCGTCCAGCCACATCCAACCGGGAATGCTGTCCGTGCCCATGCCCGCCCGCTCGTGGAACTCCGTCCGGACGAAGCCGGGGCACAGCGCCATCAGCCGCACCCCGGATCCCGACAGGTCCCGCGCGGCGCCCTGGGTGAACTGCACCACCCACGCCTTGCTCGCGCCGTAGGTGCCGCGCGGGACGAAGGCGGCCACCGAGGCCACGTTGATCACGCCGCCCCGCCCGCGCGAGCGCATCGATTCGGTCGCCGCCGAGGTCAGCCGCAGGACGGCCTCGACGTGCACCTTCAGCATGGTGAGCTCGTCGGCCATCGAGACTTCCAGGTAGCGGCCCTTGTTGCCGAAACCCGCGTTGTTGACCAGCAGGTCGACCGGGTGCGTACGGTCGCCCAGGCGCTGCTCGACGGAGGCGATCCCCTCCTCGGTGGAGAGGTCGGCGGCCAGTACCTCGGCCTCGATGCCGTGGCGGTCGTGCAGCTCGGTGGCCTGTTCGCCGAGCCGCTTCGTGTCGCGCGCCACCAGCACCAGGTTGTGGCCCTGGGCGGCGAGCCGCCTGGCGAAGGCGGCGCCGATGCCCGCCGTGGATCCCGTAATCAACGCAGTCGTCATAGGCGCAACCTAGCCGCCCCGGGTATCAGTTCAACGCGCCCCCGTGCTTGCGCGCGTACTCGGCCGCCGCGTCCCTCACCTCGGGGGCCAGGGCGGCGCCCGCCGCGAGGACGCGCGGCAGCAGGTGCCGCTCGGTGGTCCAGGCGCGGAAGAGGAACGCGGAGGTCACCTCGTGCTCCGGCCGGTGGACCACCTCGATCGGGTCGCCGGGCGAGATCCGGCCCTCGTGGAGCACGCGCAGGTAGGCGCCCGGGCGGCCCTCGCGGGTGAACCGCTTGACCCAGCCCGGCTCGCCCATCGCGCCCTGGAAGGTCCGGCACGGGATGCGGGTCGAAGCGACCTCCAGCAGCAGTTCGGGTCCTATCCGCCAGCGCTCGCCGAGGACCGCGCCGCTCACGTCCACCCCCGCGGTGGTGAGGTTCTCGCCGAACAGCCCGGCCGCGAGCTCGCGGCCCAGCTCGCGCTCCCACAGGTCCAGGTCCTCGCGGGCGTAGGCGTAGACGGCCTGGTGGTCGCCGCCGTGGTGGCGCCGGTCGCACACGGCGTCGCCCTCCAGCCCGCTGCCCGGCCCGGCGGTCCGGGGCCCCGGCGCGAAGACGCGGACCGGGCCCGCGACGGGGCGCTTGCCGATGCCGGTCAGACCGCCCTCGGCGTCGGTGTATTCGACGACCGCGGCGCGGCCGATGTTCACGGAGATCAGATGCATGGGACCCATGCGGACACGCTAGTGGAGCCGCCCCCAAAGCGGCACGAAGATATTCGCCTCGCGGTCAAAGCGGGGCTTATGCTTCGAGAGTGATCGAAGCACGTCATCTCCGCGTCCTGCGCGCCGTCGCCGGAACGGGCTCCTTCTCCGCCGCCGCCCGCGAACTCGGCTGCACCCAGCCCGCCGTCTCCCAGCAAATGAAAGCGCTGGAGCAGTCGGCCGGCACCCCGCTGCTCATCCGCACCGGACGCGAGATGCGGCTGACCCAGGCGGGCGAGGCCCTGGTCCGCCACGCCGCGGGAATCCTCGCCGGGCTCACCGCGGCCGAGGAGGAGGTCGCGGCCATCGCGGGCCTGCGCGCCGGCCGCGTCCGGCTGGTGTCCTTCCCGAGCGGCAGCTCGACCCTGGTGCCCGCCGCCCTCGCGGCGATGCGCGCCGAGCACCCGGGCACGCGGATCTCCCTCGTCGAGGCCGAGCCGCCGCGGTCGGTGGAGATGCTCCGCGAGGGCGACTGCGACCTGGCCCTCGCCTTCCGCTACGGCGGCCCGGCCGGGTCCGCCGGGGAATGGGAGGACCTCGTCGTGCGGCCGCTGCTCACGGACCGGCTCGTCGGGCTGGTCCCGGACGGGCACCGGCTGGCCGGGGCGGAGCGGGTGGGCATGGCCGAGCTGGCCGACGAGCCCTGGATCGCCGGCTGCCCGCGCTGCCGCCGCCACCTGGTGGAGGTGTGCGAGGGCGCCGGCTTCACCCCGCGCATCGACTTCGCCACCGACGACTACCCGGCGGTGGTCGGCCTGGTGGCCGCGGGGCTGGGCGTGGCCGTCCTGCCGGAGCTCGCGGTGGAGTCCGTACGGGCCAAGGGGGTGAGCGCGGTGGCCGTGGAGCCGGCCGTGGAACGCGAGGTCGTGGCGCTGACCCTGCCCGACCTGGCCCGCGTCCCCGCCGTGGCGGCGACCCTGGCCGAGCTGGAACGGGCCGCCGCGCGCTGACCCGGGGTGTCGCGGGCCCGGGCCACCGCCGGTCTCCCGGCGGTGGACGCGGCTCCGGTGCGGGCGTTCGGGGCGTTCGGGGTTTGTGCGGGGCCTCCGGTCAGTGCGGCGGGACGGTTCCGATCGCGGACGACGCGGGGATCAGGCGGTGCCGGGCCCGTCCCATGAGCTCTTCGCGTTCGTCCTCGGTGAGGCCGCCCCACACCCCGTAGGGCTCGCGGACGGCGAGTGCGTGCGCAGCGCATTCCGAGCGCACCGGGCATCGCATGCAGACCTCTTTAGCCGAGGCCTCGCGCGCGCTCCTGGCCGCGCCCCGCTCGCCCTCCGGGTGGAAGAAGAGGGAGCTGTCGACCCCGCGGCAGGCAGCCAGCAGCTGCCAGTCCCAGAGGTCGGCGTTCGGTCCGGGGAGGCGGGAGAAATCTGCCATGGGTAGTCCTCTTGGTGCCGGTACTGAGGCGGATACGGTCCGTGCGGTCCCATTCTCCACACCTACTGTCGTAGTAGATGTAAATATGACTCATTGGGAATCTAGCCTCAGACATGTGCCAAACGGAAGGAAAGCCGCCAAATAGGGCATAGCTCCAGATGGAGGACGACCGGCGCGCGCCTCCGACGCCGTGATCGCGTCCTCACGTAGAGTGCCGAAGGTGTCAGTCCGACCCGTAACTCTTTCGAGTGACCATCGTTGAGAGTGCGAAGGCGGTTGAACCAAGAAGTTCTCGGACAGGTGTCCGGGGATATCGACCGCACAGGTGACGATACGTACCAGCCTGGAGGCTCAAGGTGACGCGCATCAGCAGCTGCGGAGGGCGGTCATGACATCCGTCCTCGTCTGCGACGATTCCCCGCTTGCCCGAGAGGCGCTCCGTCGCGCGGTTGCCACCGTGCCCGGCGTCGAGCGTGTGACGACGGCTGCCAACGGCGAGGAAGTCCTCCGCCGCTGGGGTGCCGACCGCTCCGACCTGATTCTGATGGACGTCCGGATGCCCGGGCTCGGCGGTGTGGAGACGGTCCGCCGCCTGCTCTCGGCCGACCCGGGTGCCCGCATCATCATGCTGACGGTCGCCGAGGACCTGGACGGCGTGGCCCTCGCGGTCGCCGCCGGTGCCCGCGGTTACCTGCACAAGGACGCCTCGCGCGCCGAACTGCGGGCCACGGTCACCCAGGCCCTCGCCGACCCGACCTGGCGACTGGCCCCGCGCCGGCTCCGCTCGGCCGAGATGGGCGCCGCGCCCACGCTCACCGCGCGCGAGATCCAGGTGCTGGAGGGCATGAGCCACGGCCGGTCCAACGCGGAGATCGGGCGCGAGCTCTTCCTCTCGGAGGACACGGTCAAGACGCACGCCCGCCGACTGTTCAAGAAGCTCGGCGCCTCGGACAGGGCGCACGCCGTGGCCCTCGGGTTCCGCTGGGGCCTGGTCCGCTGACCCTCGGGGCCGCGGCCGGCCCCGCCGTCGGACCGCGAGGCCGACGGCCGGCCGCCGCGTGCGGTCCCGTCCGCCCCGGGCGGACGGGGCGGCCCGGCGCCCCCGGGCGGCGCCGCACCGGCCCGTCGTCCGGCGGGGCCCGCGCCGTCCCCGCGCACCCCGTGCGCCCGGCGGATCGGCGGTGCACAATCCGGGGGGCGTGTCGCTTCGCGCGCGATGCCGCATCCTTGGAGATGTGGAGTACTCGGGGACCATTCGGCCGAGCGGGAGGGGAGGGTGCAGACGATGAGTTCCGGCGCACCCGCTCATAACGCTTCGATGCACAACAACGGCCATGGTGCCGCGGATCCTCCGGCGCCAAGGCACCATGGATTGATGCGCGACGACGAGGCCCTGGGGTCACCCGCGGCCACAGGCCCCACCGGCGCCGCCAGAGGCGGTAGCGCCGGGGGCGTCAGCGCGCTCGTACGCCGTGCGGTGGACGGCGACGAGCAGGCCACGCACGACCTGCTCGCCTTCGTGCACCCCCTCGCCATCCGCTACTGCCGGACCCGGCTCTCGCGGCTTCCCGGTGACGCCCGCCACTTCGTCGAGGACCTCGCGCAGGAAGTCTGCGTCGCCGTCCTGATGGCCCTGCCCCGCTACCGGGACACCGGGCGCCCCTTCGAGGCGTTCGTCTTCGCCATCGCCGCGCACAAGGTCGCGGACCTCCAGCGGGCCGCGATGCGGCATCCGGGCAGCACCGCGGTGCCGTCCGACGAGATGCCGGAGCGGCCGGACGACTCCCTGGGCCCGGAGGAGCGGGCGCTGCTGAGCAGCGACGCCGCCTGGGCCAAGAAGCTGCTGGCCAACCTCCCGGAGAACCAGCGCGAGCTGCTCGTGCTGCGGGTGGCCGTCGGGCTGACCGCCGAGGAGACCGGCCAGATGCTCGGCATGTCCCCCGGAGCGGTCCGGGTGGCCCAGCACCGGGCGCTCAGCCGGCTGCGCGCGCTCGCCGAGCAGTGACGCTCCGCACCCGAATCGGCTCGTAGGAAACGACGAAACTTCCCCCGGGCCTTAGTCGTGGAATGAGACGCTGCGGGATCCCGTTAGCATGGACATCCGCGCAGAGCAAGACCATTTGGGAAGGTGTCATGACTGCCAACGCCGACGGAGTGCCCGACAAATTCGCCACCCTCGGGCTGACGTACGACGACGTCCTGCTGCTGCCGGGCTCGTCGGACATGGCGCCGGACGAGATCGACACTTCCTCCCTCATCTCGCGGAACGTGCGCGTCAACGTCCCGCTCCTGTCCGCGGCCATGGACAAGGTCACCGAGGCCCGCATGGCCATCGCGATGGCCCGCCAGGGCGGCGTCGGCGTCCTGCACCGCAACCTCTCCATCGCCGACCAGGCCAACCAGGTCGACCTGGTCAAGCGCTCCGAGTCCGGGATGGTCACCGACCCGATCACGGTGCACCCGGACGCGACGCTGCGCGAGGCCGACCAGCTGTGCGCGAAGTTCCGTATCTCCGGCGTGCCGGTCACGGACCCCGCGGGCAAGCTCCTGGGCATCGTCACCAACCGCGACATGGCCTTCGAGTCCGACCGCAGCCGCCAGGTGCGCGAGGTCATGACCCCGATGCCGCTGGTCACGGGCAAGGTGGGCATCTCCGGCGTGGACGCGATGGAGCTGCTGCGCCGCCACAAGATCGAGAAGCTCCCGCTGGTGGACGAGGCGGGCATCCTCAAGGGCCTCATCACGGTCAAGGACTTCGTCAAGGCCGAGCAGTATCCGAACGCGGCCAAGGACAAGGAAGGCCGCCTGCTCGTCGGCGCGGCCGTCGGCGTGGCCGGTGACGCGTACGACCGCGCGCAGGCCCTGATCGAGGCGGGTGCCGACTTCATCGTCGTCGACACCGCCCACGGCCACTCCCGGCTGGTCGGCGACATGGTCGCCAAGATCAAGTCGAACTCCGGCGTGGACGTCATCGGCGGCAACGTCGCCACCCGCGACGGCGCCCAGGCGCTGATCGACGCCGGTTGCGACGGCATCAAGGTCGGCGTCGGCCCCGGCTCCATCTGCACCACCCGCGTGGTCGCCGGTATCGGTGTCCCGCAGGTCACGGCCATCTACGAGGCCGCGCTCGCCGCCAAGGCCGCAGGCGTTCCGGTCATCGGCGACGGCGGCCTCCAGTACTCCGGCGACATCGCGAAAGCCCTGGTCGCGGGCGCCGACACGGTGATGCTGGGCTCGCTGCTCGCGGGCTGCGAGGAGTCCCCGGGCGAGCTGCTCTTCATCAACGGCAAGCAGTTCAAGTCCTACCGCGGCATGGGCTCGCTCGGCGCGATGCAGTCCCGCGGAGACCAGCGCTCCTTCTCCAAGGACCGCTACTTCCAGGAGGGCGTGGGCGGCGACGACAAGCTCATCCCCGAGGGCATCGAGGGCCAGGTGCCCTACCGGGGCCCGCTCTCCGCGGTCGTGCACCAGCTCGTCGGCGGCCTGCGCCAGTCGATGTTCTACGTCGGCGGCCGCACGGTCCCCGAGCTGCAGGACCGGGGCCGCTTCGTCCGGATCACCTCGGCGGGCCTCAAGGAGAGCCACCCGCACGACATCCAGATGACCGTCGAGGCGCCGAACTACAGCCGCAAGGGCTGAGCGGTACGAGCGCGGGAGGGGGCGGGTCCGGCCGGACCCGCCCCCTCCGCCGTGCCCGGGCCCGGCGCGCGTACGCCGCCGCGGTGCGGGTACGTCCGTACAGCGGGCACGGGAACGCGGCTGTCCGGCGTTCGGGGATACTGGTCGGGCAGACCCAGAGGAAAGGCCACCACACGTGACTGAGATCGAGATCGGGCGCGGCAAGCGCGGCCGCAGGGCGTACGCGTTCGACGACATCGCCATCGTCCCGAGCCGGCGTACCCGGGACCCGAAGGAGGTCTCGATCGCCTGGCAGATCGACGCGTACCGCTTCGAGCTCCCCTTCCTGGCCGCCCCCATGGACTCGATCGTCTCCCCGCAGACGGCGATCCGCATCGGCGAGCTCGGCGGCCTCGGGGTACTGAACCTCGAAGGCCTGTGGACCCGCTACGAGGACCCGCAGCCGCTGCTCGACGAGATCGTCGGCCTGGATGAGGGGACCGCGACCCGCCGTCTCCAGGAGATCTACTCGGCGCCGATCCAGGCGGACCTGATCCGCCGGCGGATCAAGGAGGTGCGCGACTCGGGCGTGGTCACCGCCGCGGCGCTCTCCCCGCAGCGCACCGCGGAGTTCTCCAAGGCCGTCGTCGACGCGGGCGTGGACATCTTCGTGATCCGCGGCACCACGGTCTCCGCCGAGCACGTGTCGGGCGCGGCCGAGCCGCTGAACCTCAAGCAGTTCATCTACGAGCTCGACGTCCCGGTCATCGTGGGCGGCTGCGCCACCTACACGGCGGCCCTGCACCTGATGCGCACCGGCGCGGCGGGCGTCCTGGTCGGCTTCGGCGGCGGCGCCGCGCACACCACGCGCAACGTGCTCGGCATCCAGGTTCCGATGGCCACCGCCGTCGCGGACGTGGCCGCGGCCCGCCGCGACTACATGGACGAGTCCGGCGGCCGCTACGTGCACGTCATCGCCGACGGCGGCGTGGGCTGGTCGGGCGACATCCCCAAGGCCGTCGCCTGCGGCGCGGACGCCGTGATGATGGGCTCCCCGCTGGCCCGTGCCACCGACGCACCCGGCCGGGGCAACCACTGGGGCATGGAGGCCGTCCACGAGGACGTGCCGCGCGGCAAGAAGGTCGACCTCGGCACCGCGGGCACCACCGAGGAGATCCTCACCGGCCCGGCGCACAGCCCCGACGGCTCGATGAACATCTTCGGCGCGCTGCGCCGCTCGATGGCCACCACCGGCTACAGCGAGCTCAAGGAGTTCCAGCGGGTCGAGGTCACGGTCGCGGACTCGCAGCACAGCCGCTGACCCGGCCACCCCGCGCGACGCCGGAGGGCCGGCACCCCACTGGGGGTGCCCGCC